>RGUL01000100.1 GCA_010027845.1 Gammaproteobacteria bacterium | reverse complement strand
CGGTGGCTCATGGTTGATTCTCGCGCTAGCACTTTTTTGGTTAGCGGAACGCGCTCTTGGAGTCGACTAAAATTTATCATTAAAATAGAACGATCAATATTAATTTTTGAATTTTACTAATCTTCGCCGACTCCCCAGAATGCGCGCCCGCTGCCTTGGGGGGAGTTCGACGAGATGTCTTCAATCGCTATTTTGCTGTTCGCCGTTCCGGGCAGTCTCGCCGCCGTCGCTCTGCTTCCCGGTCGATCGTCCACGCCCGGCTGGACCCGCGCGCTAATCGCCGCGCTGTTTTCGTTCGGCTGCGCGATCGCCGTTGCGATCGTCGTCGGCCTGCAAGGCACGTTCGTCGAGCGTCTCCCCTTTTCGCTGCCATTCAGCGTGCGCGCCGACGTATTGACCGTCGTGATGTTACTGCTCGTCACGTTCATCGGCGCGGTGATTCTGCAGTTCTCGCGGCGCTATCTGGACGGCGACGGCGGTGAGCGACGATACATCCGCTGGTTCTGCGCCACGCTCGCGGCGGTCACGCTGCTCGTGATCACCAACGACCTCGCCATCCTCACCTTCGCCTGGATCGCGACCAGTCTTGCCCTACATCAATTATTGACCCACTACCCCGACCGAGTGCCCGCACTAATCGCAGCCCACAAAAAATTCATCGCGAGTCGCGTCGCGGATCTTTGCCTGATCGGCGCGGTGGCGCTGATCGGCAATGCGTTCGGTACGCTCGAAATGGATCGCATCTTCGCCGCACTCGCTAGCACGACCACGATTTCGCCGCACTTGCACTGGGCGGCCGTATTGTTGGTCGCGAGCGCAGCACTCAAGTGCGCGCAACTGCCGTTTCACGGCTGGCTCATCCAAGTGATGGAAGCACCGACGCCCGTGTCCGCGTTATTGCACGCCGGCGTGGTCAACATCGGCGGATTCTTGATGATCCGTCTCGCACCTTTGATGACGCACTCGGAGGTCGCGCAAACCTTGCTGGTAATCTGCGGCTGCACGACGGCCGTGATCGCTGCGCTCGTCATGACCACCCGCGTCAGCATCAAAGTCGCGCTCGCGTGGTCCACCTGCGCTCAAATGGGCTTCATGCTGCTCGAATGCGGTCTCGGCGCGTATCCGCTCGCCATGCTGCACCTCGTCGCCCACTCTTGCTACAAAGCGCACTCGTTCCTCGCGTCGGGCTCCGTCGTCGAACGTTGGCGTGCGGAATCCCTCGGACCGCGTAACGGCGGCGTTTCGCTCGTTAATTGGTTTGGCGCGCTCGCGATCGGCGCGAGCGCCGTTACGGCCACTGGCGCGCTCGCCGGCTCCTCGCCCAGCGCCGAGCCAGCGCTGTGGGCGCTAGTTTCGATCGTCGCACTCGGTCTCACACCGCTCGTCGTCACGAGCTTCGCGGCGGGCTGGGCGCGCGTCGTTATGATGGCACTCACGGCGTTCGCAGTCGCCGGTGCGTATTTTCTTTGGCATGCCGTCTTCGGCGCGCTACTGACGCCCGCGACACCCCTGATGCGCGACCTCACGATCACCTGCGCGGCGTTCGGGCTGTTGTTCGTCGTGCAGGCGACCCTGATCACGCACCCGCACGGCAAGCTCGCACATCGCCTCTATCCGCCCTTGTTTGCAGGCCTATATCTCGACGAACTCTTCACGCGCCTCACCTTCAAAGTGTGGCCCGCAACAGTGGTGAACAAATGAACGCTCCGGCGCGCTCCGTTAACGACCTCGACACCCACACTCGAACGGCGCTCGACATTGCTTGCGCGCGCATCGCACCGACCTGGCCGCTCGACCAGTTCATCGCGGTCAATCCGTTTTGGGGGTATATCGATCGACCCTTGCCAGCGGCTGCGAGCGAACTCGCCGCCCTCGGTGGCGCCAAATTATTGATGCCGCGCGCCTGGTTTCGCGAGCGCTGGAATTCGGGTGAATTCGGGCGCGACGATCTGCTCGAAGCGATCACCCGCAGCGGTTCGGACCGACGCGTCGACGAGTTGATCGCACTCCTCGAGGAGGACGAGACTTCGACGCCGCGCCGGGCGCGCGTCACCGACGTCGCCGACGCCGGCCGGAACGTGCTGCGGGATGTCGCATGGTGCGATTTCGTCACCCACAACGTGAGCCAGTTCTGCGCCGCCTATTTCGACGACGGCCAAGCGCAACTCGGCCCGCAGCGTAGCGGCTTGTATGCGACGTGGTGGCGTCAGGCCGCGCACGATCACAGCCCGCGGCTATTGATGGGCGCCAAAGATTTCACGGCACTGGCGCGCGGACTGCCCGCCGACCCGCAGACACTGATCGCCGCGACGACGGAGGTGCTGTGCGTCGACGGTGAGCAACTCGCGGCCTACTTCAACTCGCTGCTGCAGAGTGTCGGTGGCTGGGCATCGTGGTGCGCCTATCGTCGCTGGCAAGCGCGACTCGCCGGCGGTGATGACGATTCGATCGAACAACTGCTCGCGATCCGACTCGCGTGGGAGATTATCCTGCTGCGCAGTGCCGGTGACCCCACGATCGGCGCGCGGTGGCGGTCTGCGATGAGTGCTTGGCCGCAGCACGATCTCGACGCCGCACGCGCGCAAGAGAGAGGCTGGCTACTGCAGCGAGCGCTCGAAATCGCTTACCAGCGCGACCTCTGCACTCGTTTGACACGTCGCACTGCCGCCACCGAGATCGCCGCAGCCGCGACGGAATCGCCGTCCGTCCAAGCGGCATTTTGTATCGACGTGCGCTCGGAGGTGTTCCGACGTGCGCTCGAGGCCTGCAGCCCGCGGATCCGCACCTACGGCTTTGCCGGCTTCTTCGGACTACCGATCGATTACCGCCCCCTCGGCGCAAGCGCGGCTCGTCCGCAATTGCCCGGTCTGCTCGCGCCGGCACTGCAGGCCACCGATCATGGCGGCGATACCGCGCTCGCCTCGCGACGCTCGCAGCGTCTCGAGACGGAGCGCGCCTGGAAGCTCTTCAAAAGTGCAGCGACGTCCGGGTTTTCCTTCGTCGAAACCATCGGTCCGTTCTACGCTGCAAAACTGCTCACCGACAGTGTCGGCAGCAGCCGCCCGGTGCCGCATCACGAAGGCGCGGGTCTATCGTCGACCGAACGCCGCTCGCTCAAACCCCGTCTCGAGTGCGTCGCGGGCGGCGGCGATCTCGGCCCCGCGTCGCAGATCGACCTCGCTGCCAACATCTTGGCGGCAATGAGCCTGACCAAAGATTTTGCACGTATCGTCTTGCTCGCCGGCCACGGCAGCGAGACCGTCAACAATCCGCATGCTGCGGGGCTCGACTGCGGTGCTTGCTGCGGCCAGACGGGCGAAGTAAACGCACGCGTGCTCGCTGCGCTACTGAACGATGCGCAAATTCGCGACGGCCTGCGCGCACGCGGCTTCGAGATTCCCGTCACCACACGTTTTTTGGCCGCGCTACACAACACGACGACCGACGATGTTCTGTTGTACGAGGCCGAAGATCTGCCGGCGAGTCATCACGACGACTTGGTGCAGTTGCGAAACTGGCTGCACGCCGCCGGCGATCGGGCACGCGCCGAGCGCGCCGCGCATCTCGGGCTCGAACCACGACCGGCTGCGGCGCTGCAGGCGACGATCAAGGCCCGAGCCAAAGATTGGTCGCAGGTACGCCCCGAGTGGGGCCTCGCGAACTGTGCGGCCTTCGTCGTCGCTCCGCGCGAGCGCACCCGGGCGGTGAACCTCGAGGGCCGCTCCTTTCTACACGACTACTCGTGGCGGGACGACAGCGGCTTCGGGATACTCGAGCTCATCATGACCGCGCCGATGGTCGTGACACATTGGATCAACATGCAGTACTACGCCTCGACGGTCGACAACCGTCGCTACGGAAGTGGTAATAAGGTGCTGCACAACGTCGTCGGTGGGCACATCGGCGTGTTCGAAGGCAACGGCGGCGATCTGCGTATCGGCTTGCCGATGCAGTCGCTGCACGACGGGCGGCACTGGATGCACACCCCGCTTCGACTCAGCGTGTTCATCGAAGCGCCGGCCGCAGCGATGGAAGACGTGCTCGCGCGTCACGCGCACGTGCGTCAGCTCGTCGCGAACGAATGGCTCTACCTGTTCCGCATCGCCGACGACGGCGCGATATTTCTCTATCGCAACGGCGCTTGGGAACGCCGGGCCGGCTGACTTTTGAGAAACACGAAGGTGTGATCGTTCGTCGGGTTGACTTTGATCGTCGCACTCGTGACGGTGTTGATCGCAGGCACGAATTCTTCGAACCAGCCGTATTCTTCGACGTCGCGCAACACGAAATCGAGATGCGCTGCGTTGTCGTTGTAGCCGATGATCAATACCCCGCCCTCGTACAGGCAGGCATGACACATCTGCAATAAACGCCCGAACCCGGCGCGATCGTCGAGGCCGTAGCCAATCAAGCCGTTGGCGACGATCACCGCGAATTCGCGACCGTAAAACCTCGTCAACTCGGTGGCCGAACCCACCACGTGTCGACCCGAATGGCCGTATTTCTTTGCTCGGCGATTAAAATCGATCGTGCGCACGTCATAGCGCAATTGCCGATAGTAGTGGCGCGTATAGGCGGCCACACCAATGAACAACAGTTTGTCACCGGCGGCCGGGTGGACGTTCAAAAACGGAAAGATCCGTTGCTCTAAGAACTCTCGATCCGGCGTGCGTAGCGGCATCGGCTCATCACGCCAGATCGCGATGCGCTTGCGTACCGATCGGCGGAGTCGTTCGAAGAGACTACGCATCACGAGACTCGCCCCATGCCTCGGTCAATAACGGTAACTGCGCGACGTTCGCGGCGGCCACGCGAGGCGATCGGAGTCTGCGCCTCAGTGCAGGAGTGCTGCGATCGCTCGATTGAGCTGCGGCGAATCGGGCGTGATGCTGCTGTCGAAGTACGCCGTCACCTTGCCGTCGGCGGCGACCAAGTATTTGTTGAAGTTCCAACCCGGCGCGCGTTGCTGACGCGCGAGCTCCGCAAAGACCGGATTTGCATTACGACCGGTGACCGTGGTCGGCGAGAGCATTACGAACGTGACGCCATAGTTCACGAAACACACTTCGGCCGTCTCACTCTCGTCTTTGGCTTCCTGCCGAAAATCGTCGGAGGGGAAACCGACCACCACCAAACCTGCGTTCTTGTAACGCTCGTGCAAGGCCTGCAGACCTTTGAACTGCGGCGTATAGCCGCAATGGCTCGCCGTGTTGACGAGCAACAATGGTTTGCCTGCGAAATCGCGACAAAGATTGACCGTGCCGTTACTGCGCAACTTACGAAAATCGTGATCGAGGAAGGCGGGGCATCCCTTCGCCGTCGACGCTGACGGCGGTGGCGTCACGGTGGCCTTCACCTCGGCTCGGGCGGGTCGGGGGTCGAATAGCCCCATCAACGTTAGCGCCGAAACCACTAAAACGAGATGCCTATTGCTCATAATTACACTCTTCCGTGAGTGGTGAATAGGCGAAAATCATACGCCCGGCCGAGCCTGCGCGAAACGGCAATTTTTGCCGCTTAGGCGTCATTGAGTTTTGAGTTCGGAAAAAGTTGCGGGCTCCGGGTCGGCCGGTTGCCGATGCGATCACCCAAAATGGCCTGTTTTAGTTTGTTTTAGCGCCGACAACATTGTTTTCAATTGGCATGCGTTTTGCTCCTCCTCGGCTGACTTCTCCGAGGGGCGTTCTTGGCATGGCCAATTATTCTTTGATGCTGTCGGGTTTATTGAACACGGCGAAGGCGCTGGATACGGTGGGGAACAACATCGCCAACGCCAACACCGTCGGCTACAAAGCCGGCGAGTACGTGTTCGCCGACCAGTTCGCCCGGGCGGTCAGCCCGCGCGATGCG
>RGUL01000099.1 GCA_010027845.1 Gammaproteobacteria bacterium | reverse complement strand
CTGCGGCGGCCGAACGCGGCACGCGCCTCGTGATGTGGATCACCGCCGCCACGATGCTGATCGAGATCGTCGCCGGCGCTTGGTTCAACTCCATGGCGCTGCTCGCTGACGGTTGGCACATGAGTTCCCACGCGCTCGCGATCGGGCTGACCGCCTACGCCTATGCAGTCGCACGTCGCGATGCCGACGACCCACGCTACGCCTTCGGTACCTGGAAAATCGAAGTGCTCGGCGGTTTCGCGAGCGCAGTGTTTTTGCTCGGCGTGGCATTGTTGATGGTCGGTGGCTCGATCGAGCGCTTGTTGCGGCCGGAGCCGATTCGTTACCGCGAAGCGATCGTCGTGGCCGTGTTGGGGCTCGTCGTCAACGTCGTCTGCGCGCTAATTTTGGCGCGCGCGTCGCATCACGATCATGCCCACGATCATGACGATGATCATCTGCACGAGCACCATGACCACGAGCACGATCATGAGCACGAGCACGAGCACCACCACGATCTCAATTTGCGTGCCGCGTATTTACACGTCATCGCCGATGCCGCCACCTCGGTGCTGGCGATCGTGGCGCTCGTCGGGGGTCTCGCCTACGGCTGGGCCTGGCTAGACCCGGCGATGGGGATCGTCGGCGCGTTTTTGGTCGGCAACTGGGCGCGCGGTCTCGTGCGCTCGACGAGTGCGGTGCTGCTCGATCGTGAAATGGATCGGCCGCTCGTCGCGCAATTGCGGCGCACGCTCGAAAGCCTGCCCGCGGCGCAACTCACGGATCTGCACGTGTGGCGGGTCGGACGGCGTGCCTATGCCTGCGTGATCGCGCTACGCACGGCCGACGCCGCCCTCGACGCGCACGCCGTCCGCAGCCGTCTCGCCGTCCACCCGGAAATCGTGCACTCAACCATCGAGATCGACCGGCTGCGCACGTAGTGGCGACGACCGCCGGAGATCCGGCACCGCAACGGCGGTTTGGATAGGCTGGGATTTCGATCGCAGCGTGAGGCCCCCATGGAAGTCGACATCATCCTCGAACCCGACCTAACCCCGACCCAGGTGGCCGAACTCGGTCGTAAAGCCGAAAGTTACGGGGTTCGCGCCGTTTGGTCGTCGAACTATTTCGCGCACTGGGACTGTTTTTTGTCACTGGTGCCGCTCGCGCAATCGACTTCGAAGATTTTACTCGGCCCGCTCGCCGTCAGCCCCTTCGAGATGCATCCGCTCAAAATCGCCAACAGTCTGCTGTCGCTCAACGAAATGTGCGACGGCCGCGCGGTGATCGCGATGGGTGCGGGCGAAGGCAACATCGACGCGATGCGCATCGAGCGTCCCGAAAAAATCGTACGCGCGACGCGCGAGGGCATCGAGATCGTACGCATGGCCGGCCGTGGTCAACTCGCACAAGGCTTCAAAGGCGAGGACTTCGGCATCAACCTGCCCTGCACCTACCCTTGGTTGAAGTCGAAGCGATTACCGCTGGTGTACGGCACCGCCTATCGCGAACAAATGTTACGCATGGAGGCGCGGGTCGCCGACGGCGTATTCATCGGCTGCACGCCGCCGGAAGTGATGGCCGCGGCGATGGTGCAAGTGAACGAAGGCGCAGCCAAGCGCACGACGGACATGGAACCCCTGCGCACCAATACTTTTTGGGCCTGGCATTTGAAGCGTGATCGCGCCGAGGGCTATCGCGAGTCACGTCGCGAACTCGCTTGGCGTGCAATCAAACTGCAAAAAGAAATGATCCGCCAATGTCTCACCGAGGACGAAGCCGAGGTGGTGCGCGCGAATTACGACAAGTTCGTGGCCGCATGGTTCGATCGCTCGGGCAACATTCAGGGCGTGCCACAAGAGATCCCGAATCGACTGTGCGAGTATTTCACTTCGACCGGCGGTCTCGAAGATCTCGATCGTGAGATCGAACGCTTTCGGATGTTCGCGCGCGCGGGCCTGACGGAAGTCGCGCTGCGGTTACACGATCAGCCGATGGAAGCCCTCGACATCATCGGCGAGTTGGTTCTGCCTAAACTGCGCTGAACGTCACCGTAGAGCGTGCTGCGCTCGCGCGGCGTGCGTCTGATCGAGGTGATCGCCGCTTGCATCGACGCAGCATCCATTTCTTGGCCGTTCACTCCGCCCGCCGCGCGCGTGATCGATTCGTTCATGAGCACGCCACCGAGATCGTTAGCACCGGCGTCGAGCACCGCGAGCGCACCGTCTCGGCCCATCTTGACCCAAGAAGTTTGCACGTTCGGCAGCAGCGCGCCGAACGCAAGGCGCGCGACCGCATGCATCAAGACCGCCTCGCGAAAGCTCGGACCGCTGCGCGCGCGACCCCGACGCCACATCGGCGCCTCCATGTGCACGAAGGGCAGCGGAACGAATTCGGTGAATCCCCGGGTTTCGCGTTGTAGCGCATGAAGTTCGAGCAAATGACGCGCCCAATGATGCGGCGATTCGACGTGGCCGAACATGATGGTCGAAGTGCTGCGCAAACCGACTTCGTGCGCAGCCCGCATCACGCCTAGCCACGCCTGCGTGTCGAGTTTGTCCGGGCAAATTTCGGCTCGCACGTCGTCACAAAGAATTTCGGCGGCCGTTCCCGGCAAGGTGCGTAAGCCCGCCGCTTTGAGCTCCAACAAAAATTCGCGCACTCCGAGACCGAGCGTTTCGGCGCCGTGCATCACCTCGAGCGGCGAGAACGCGTGCACGTGCATATCGGGAACGGCTTCCACCACCGTGCGCACCACGGCGAGGTAGGTTGCGCCGGTGTAGTTCGGGTGGATGCCACCCTGCAGGCACACCTCGGTCGCACCGCGCGCCGCCGCTTCGCGCACCCGCGCCGCAATTTCGGCGTGGTCGAGATCGTAGGCGGGGCCGCGCAACGCGCGCGCACTGCGTCCTTTGGCGAACGCGCAAAATCCGCAGGAGTAACTGCAGATGTTGGTGTAGTTGATGTTGCGATTGACGACATAGGTCACCGCATCGCCGACCAACTCGCGTCGCAACGCATCGGCCGCGCGCACCACGGCGTGATAGTCGTCACCGTCGGCCGCAAACAGCGTGACGAGATCGCGCTCGCGTGGTCGTGCATCGGTCCGCACGCGTTCGAGTGCGGCACGCACCACAGCGGAAGCCGAACCACGGGCACGAGCGGCTAGTTCGAGTTCGAGCCGCGGTGGCGGCGTGCTGGCACCGGCGGTCCAACCGTCGTCGTGCACGTAACCGGTCGCATCGACGCGGCGACGCACGCGACTGCGGAGCGACGCATCTAGCCAGCGCTCCGGATCACGAGCGAAGCTTGGTACGATCGGTAGTCGTCGCACGAGTCGGCGACCAGCCGCAGCGGTTTCCTGCGCCAGACGCTCGAGCTCCGGCCAGGGCGCCTCCGGATTGACATGATCGGGCGTCACCGGCGACACGCCGCCCCAATCGTTGACGCCGGCACGCAGCAACTCGGCTAGCGCACCGTCGCTCAGGTTCGGCGGCGCTTGAATGGACATGGTGGCGCCGAAAATCAAGCGCGTCACGGCGATGGTCCATTGCAACTCTGCAAGCGACGGCTCGGCATGCTGCGCCATCCGCGTGCCGGGTTTGGCGCGAAAATTTTGTACGATGATTTCTTGGATGTGGCCGTGCCGCTCGTGCAACTCGCGAATCGCGAGTAGCGCCTCGACACGCTCGCGCCGTGTCTCGCCGATACCGATCAAAAGTCCGGTGGTGAACGGCACGCCCGCCTCGCCCGCTGCTCGCAAAGTGGCCAACCGCACGGCCGGATGTTTGTCTGGGGAGCGATGGTGTGGACCACCGCGCTCGCACAAACGCTCGGCTGCGCTCTCGAGCATGATGCCCATCGAGGCCGACACCGTCCGCAGGCGCAGCAGATCGTCGCGCGACATCACACCGGGGTTCAGATGTGGCAACAGTCCCGTGCGTTCGAGCACGAGTGCTGCGCAATGCGCGAGATATTCGAGCGTCGTCGCGAAGCCGAGCGCCGCAAGTTCGGCGCGCGCGGCGGCGTAACGTAACTCGGGTTGATCGCCGAGCGTGAACAACGCCTCGTCGCAACCGGCGGCTTTACCCTGCTCGGCGATCGCCAACACTTCCGCGGGACGCAGATAGATTTGCGCGCCTTTGGGTAACGGCGCCGCAAAGGTGCAGTAGTGGCAAACGTCGCGGCAGGCTTTGGTGAGTGGAATGAATACTTTGCGCGAGTAGCCGACGCGGCGACCGAAACCCAAAAGAGTTTGCGACTCGGCGCGCGCGAGCAGCGCCGGCAAATCGTCCTCATCGGCGAGCATCAGCGCTTGCTCGCGTGGCATAGGCTCGGCCTCGAGATCATCGGGCACGTCGACGTCGTGCGCGAAACCAGCAAGCTCAAAGCGCAACGCGCGCAAGCCCATGCGATGTGCAAGTTCGAGATGCGCACGCGCACTATCGGCGCCGAACTGCGGCGCCAAAGCGGTCGGCAGCCTTAACCACAAAGCATTGGTGCCCGCATCGTGTCGGTCGGGCACGACGACCACGTCGAGATCGCGCGCACGCTCGACCAACGCGTCGATCTCGGCGGCGGTGACCTGCGGCACGTCGGCCGGGATCACGAGCATCGCATCGAAGCGCGCCGCACAACGCGCGGCGGCGAGTTGCACAGCATCGTTGAGGCCGGTCGCCCCATCGACCATTCGCTCGACACCTGATGGTAATTCGAGCGTCGCATCCGGGGTCAAGACGATCACGTGATCGATGCGATGCGCGCCCGACAGTGCGGTCAGCACGCGGCGCAGCATGCTCTCGACGAGCTGCCCGCGACGTCGCGGCGACAACACACCGGAGAGACGCGATTTGGCGACCGCCGGCGATCGCACCGGCACGACGGCCACCACTCGCTCGACTCGGTGCTCGCGCTGAGCGTTCACGATACGCGTCGATCCGTTCGCAAAACCTGCCGCGCTCGGATCGACTGCGCGAGCTCGCGGACGGTCGCGGCGACGCGCACACGATCGTCGAGCGTGCGCATCAAAGTATTCGTGACCGCGAACTCAATGCCGAGCGCCGCGGCGGCGGCGGCATCGGCATGGTCGACGACATAGGCATCGACCAGCGTGCCGTAATGAGCCGCCACCGCGTCGATGGTGGCCGAAACCCCGAGTTCGCGCATGATCTTCGCGGTCGGACCTTTGACGGCCTTACCACCGATCAGCGGTGAGACCGCGATCACCGGCACGCGCGCGGCACGCAACGCCGCACGCATGCCCGGGACGGCGAGCACCGGGTCGATGCTGAGATACGGATTCGAGGGACACAGGACGATCGCCTCGAGCGACGGCGAGCGCAGCAGCGTCTCCAGCTCGGCCGTGGGGCGCGCTTGCGATGCGCCGTCGAAGTGCACGGCGCGTACGGCGGGCTCACAACGCAAGCGCACGAAGTAATGTTGAAACTCGAGTCGCCCGGCGTCGGTGTCGAGCAAAGTCGCAACTGGTGTGTCCGACATCGGCAACACGCGCGACGCGACACCGAAACGCAGCGCGAACTCGGCGGTGATGACGCTGAGGCGTTCACCTTCGGCGAGGCGTCGCGTGCGTTCGACGTGCACCACGAGATCGCGATCGCCGAGTGCGAACCAATCGGGCGCACCTTGGCGACGCGCCTCGGTCATGAAACCGAAAGTTTCGTCGGCCCGACCCCAACCTTGGTCGGGATGCACGACGCCGGCGAGCGTGTACAGCACCGTATCGAGATCCGGGCAGATACGCAGGCCGAGATGCGTGAAGTCGTCGCCCGTGTTGACCAACACCGCAAGCTCACCCGGCGCGAGTGAACGCGCGAGCCCGAGCGCGAGTTTCGCGCCGGGTGAGCTTGCGGTGTTGGTCAACACGGGCGACGACTTCACGCA
>RGUL01000098.1 GCA_010027845.1 Gammaproteobacteria bacterium | reverse complement strand
AGGACGCCGCGGGCAACGACGTCTACGAGCCGACGAGCTTCACCAACGAGCAGGGCCAGACCGAGAGCAAGGTCGGCTGCGAGGAGACGCCGGGCTCCGCCGACAGCGGGGTGCCTGAGAGACCCTGATCACGCCCGAAGGGGTTGTTTTTCGATCGGATTTAGGCGTTTATTGGGGTTTCGGGGACTACCGTTTAGAATCGACCGATAACCACCAGAAGAGGTTGTTTCAATGAAGCCATATTCCGTAGCCGGCGTCGTCGCCGCTCTGACCCTCCTGACGGGCTCTGCGATCGCCCAGCAGTCCGAGGGTCTGCAAGAGGTGATCGTCACCGCGACCAAGCGCGAACAAACGCTACAAGACGTTCCGGTGGCCGTGTCCGTCACGCCGATCGAAACGATCCAGCGCGCTTCGATCCAAAACCTCACGGATCTCGCCAGCGTGGTGTCGTCGCTGCGCGTGTACACGCTGCAAACCTCCACCCAAACCAACTTCGTCATCCGCGGCTTCGGCAACGGTGCCAACAACCCCGGCATCGAAGGCTCGGTCGGCGTGTTCATCGACGGCGTCTATCGTTCGCGCTCAGCAGGCGCGATCGGCGACCTCGTCGACGTGTCGCGCGTCGAAGTGCTGCGCGGCCCGCAGAGCACCCTCTTCGGCCAGAACGCCTCGGCGGGTGTCATCAGCATCGTCACCCAGAAGCCGCAATTCACGGCGGGCGGCTACGTCGAAGGCACGCTCGGCAACTACGGAGAGCGCATCCTCAAAGGTAAGTGGACCGGCCCGGTCAGCGACACCGTCGCGGTCAGCTTCACCGGTACCACCAACAAGCGCGACGGCTACTTCTCCGATCTCAAAGCCGGCAACAAAATCAACGACCGCGATCGTCTCGATCTGCGCGGCCAATTGCTCTGGAACGCGAGCGACGATTTGAGCGTGCGCGTGATCACGGACTACAGCGACATCAGCGAAGTGTGCTGCGGCGTTTCGAACCTCGTGAATGGTCCGACCAGCCGCATCATCCAGTCGGCGCCGGTGACGGCGATCCCGACGCTGCCGATCCCGCTCTACGTGCCGATCAACGGCCAGATCTACGGCAACGACCCCTATGGTCGCAGCGCCTACCTCAACAAGGCGCCGGTCAACAGCGTCGTGAACCGTGGAACCTCGCTGCATCTCGACTGGAACCTCGGTAACTTCAAGCTCACCTCGATTACCTCGGTGCGCAATCAGAAGACCGATTTCGATTACGACTTCGATTTCACGAGTGGCGATCTCGGTAACACCAATCGCAACGTCGGCGACATCGACACCAAGACGCAGGAACTGCGCTTGGCATTCGACAACGGCGGCAAAGTGCGCGGCTTGCTCGGCGCATATTTGATGAAAGAGACCGTCCGTTACGACAACACGATCCTGCTCGGACCGGGCTTCCGTTCGTACGCTGCCGGCCTGTTCAGCGGCGCCGGTGGCGCCACGCTGCCGGCTTCGGTCGCGAACCTGCCGATTCCGGAGGCATACAAAGTCGCGCTGCTGATGAACGGCGGTGAAGCGTCGCTGCGCCAGATCGAAGCGGGCATCGGTGCGCCATTCGGCACGTTCTTCCGCGCCGGTACTGGCAACAACATCTACACCCGTCAAAACACGGACGCCTCGACGATCTTCGGGCAACTCGACTTCAATTTGACCGATCGTCTGACGCTCACCGGTGGCATCGCCTACACCAACACCGACAAGGACGTGGACTTCCAACAGAATTCCAACGAAGCGTTCTCGGCGCTCAACCTCGTGCAAGTGGGCTACGGCTTGATCCTGCAGCAACTCGTTGCCGCTAAGATTCCGGCGGCGACCGCCGCGAGCATCGCCGATCGCGCGAGCGTCGCCGACGGCGCGACGATCCCGTGCTACACGGCGCCGGCGCCGTTCGGTGCGTTGCTCGGCCCACTCTGCAACCCGGTGCTCGCAGGCTACGCGCTGCAATTCCTGTCGCCGGTCGTGCCGTTCACCGACAAATCGAAGGACAGCAAGACCACCTACACCGCTCGCTTCGCGCTCGAAATCAACGATCACGTGAATGCCTACGCGGGCGTTGCGACAGGCTACAAAGCGACTTCCTGGAACTTGTCGCGTGACAGCAAGCCGTTCAACCCTGGCACGCCTTCGCTCTCGCCGCTCGGCGGCGCGACGAATCCGTGGTACCCGCGTTACGGCACGCGCTACGCAGGCCCGGAAGAGTCGACGGTCTATGAAATCGGCCTGAAGAGCCGCTTCAACCGCTTCGCACTGAACGTGGCCATCTTCGACCAGCAGATCAAAGGCTTCCAGTCGAACGCGTTCTCGGGCACGGGCTTCGTGCTCGCCAACGCCGGCAAGCAGTCGAGCAAAGGCATCGAGATCGAGTCGCAGTTCAAGTTGACCCGTAACCTGCAGTGGGACTTCTCGGGCACCTTCCTCGATCCGAAGTACGACTCGTACAAAAACGCGCAGACGGTCGACAAGAACGGCAACCTGATCGTCGGCGATCTGTCGGGTTCGCGCCCTGCGAACATCTCGCGCACCAGCCTCGTCACCGGCCTGACCTACAGCTTCAGCGTCGACGGCACCGACGGTTTCGTGCGCGCCGACTACGACTATCAGAGCAAGGTCGCGATCTCCGAGAACATTCTCGAATCGATCGCATCCCGTCAGGTCAACACGCTCAACGCGAGCGTGGGCTTCAAGAAGGAAGGCTGGGACTTCCTGCTGTGGGGCCGCAACCTGACCGACGACAAATATTTGTTGTCGGCTTTCCCGTCGGTCGCGCAGTCGGGTAGCTTCTCGGCCTACCCGAGTCAGCCGCGCACCTTCGGCGTGACGGTTCGCAAAGCGTTCTGATCGCCGCCGAGTCGTTCGAAACGGGGCGGTCACACTCCGGTGTGACCGCCCTTTTTCATTGGGGGACCACGCCGGGCGCGACGTCGCGCAGAAGATCGGGTATACAACCGCCATGGCCGTGCTCAACTTTCATCATCTGCGTTATTTTTGGGCGATCGCACACGAGCGCAGCCTGACGCGCGCCGCCGAGCGCCTGCACGTCTCGCAGTCGGCGCTGTCGATCCAGTTGAAACAACTCGAAGAGCGCCTCGGCCATCCGCTCTTCGAGCGACGCAATCGTCGGCTGCAATTGACCGAAGCCGGACGCGTGACGCTCGACTATGCCGATGCCATTTTCCGCAGCGGCGACGAACTCGTCAGCACGCTCGAAGGTCGCATGCCCGAGGGTCGGCAAACCTTGCGCGTCGGTGCAGTGGCAACCTTGTCGCGCAACTTCCAAATCGAACTGCTGCGTCCGATGCTCGATCGCGCGGACGTGACCTTGGTGTTGCGCTCGGGAACGCTGCGCGAATTATTGACACAACTCGCCGCGCACAATCTCGACGTCGTGCTGTCTAACACGCCCGTGCCGCGCGAAGGCAATGCAGCGTGGTACAACGAACTCATCGACGAACAACCGGTGAGTCTCGTCGGCAAGCCGGTACGCAATCAAAGATTTCGATTCCCGGAAGATTTACGTACCGTACCGCTCGTACTACCGAGCGCGCAAAGCAGCCTGCGAGCGAGTTTCGATTTGTTGCTCGCGGATGCCGGCATCCGACCGCACATTCTTGCCGAGGTCGACGATATGGCGATGCTGCGTCTGCTGGCGCGCGAATCGCACGGTGTGACGCTCGTGCCACGCGTGGTTGTACGCGACGAACTACAGCGCAAAGTGTTGGTGGAACGCGCGCGACTGCCGCAACTGACCGAAAGTTTTTACGCGATCTCCGAAAACCGCCGCTTTCCGAACGCATTGCTGCGGCAGTTGCTACGTGGTGGCACCAAGTTTCGTAAGACTCGCGCATGATCACGACGCCGCAAAACGGTCACGCGTTCGCGCCCACCGGCGAGCACCTTTGGCGCGCCGCCGACGGTACGCGCCTCGCGATCTACGACTGGAAATCCGTCGCACCGCGCGGCACGGCCTTGATCGTGCACGGTCTCGGCGAACACGCCCTACGCTACAACCACGTCGCTGCGTGGTTCGTGTCGCAGGGCTACGCGGTGCGCGCCTACGACCAATTCGGTCACGGGCATTCGGACGGGCCACGCGGTGGTCTCGTGCGCGATCTACAACTCTGCGAACACCTCGCGCAGTTAGCGGCCGTCACCGATGCACACGGTCGCTTGTTGGTGGTCGGTCACAGCCTAGGCGGGCTAGTCGCCGCAAGCGCCGTCGCACGTCGACTGATCGCGCCCGATCGCTTGCTGCTGTCGTCGCCGGCGTTAGCGGTCGACACGCAGGCATGGCAGCGCATTGCACTCGCCGTATTACCAAAGATTTTGCCGTCGCTGCGGGTCGGCAACGGCGTGCAACCACAATTCATCTCACACGACGAGACCGTCGTGAACGCCTATCGCGACGATCCTTTGGTGCACGATCGAATTTGTGCGCGACTCGGTGCGTTCGTAGCGAGCGAGGGTGAGTTCGTGCGCACCGCAGCGGCCGAATGGACGATCGACACGCTGCTCGCGTTCGCGGGCGACGATCGACTAGTCGCAGCGCGCGGTAGCCGCGAATTCCTCGCACGTGCGCCTGCGAAGATCGTTCGAGGACGCTGTTTCGAGTCGATGTATCACGAGATTTTCAACGAGCCCGACCAGGCGCGCGTGCTCGACGCCGTGGCCGAGTGGCTGCGTCCGCCTCAAGGATAAAAACGACGCTCGCGGCGGGTGACGATCGCCCGCGCCATGCAAACCAACACGACGACGATGCCGCTCACCGCGGCGAGTTGCACGGCCTCGGTGATGCCGCTTGATTTGGTCGCGATGCCGAGCGCCGCCCAGACGAATACGCCACCGAACACGACGTCGCGCGTCACGGCGGTCGTGACGGCATAAAGGCCGGTCGCCAAGCAAACGGTGACCAGCGCCCACTGATCCATCGACAGCGCGAGCGGCCACATACCACGATCGAAACAGAGTGCCGCGAAATTCACCAAGGTCGCAGCCGTGATCCAACCGAGATACAGGCTGAACGGTGCATCGACACGGAACCACTCGGCCCACGACGCCCGCGACATGCGGCGCAAACGCAAGGCGATCGCGATCAGCGTGATCCAAATCACGAGCATGATCAGTACGCTCACGAGCACGAAGCGATAGTGCCACGCGAAAATCCACGCGGAGTTCGCCAACGCGTTGACGAGGTAGAGTTCGGACACTGCCGCCGCGCGTGCTCGAATTCTAGGAATTGAGCGGAAAGCGGCGAACGAATAGGTGAGCAGCCCGATGTAGATCACCAACCAAATCCCGAACACCCAACCGGGTGGCGTGAAACCGGTCGGGTACATGTCGGAGAGCACACCGGTGTTATAGCCGTTCAAAGGCACGGCGTTGGCGGCGAAGTTGGTCGCCAATAATTGCAGCGTCGCGAGTAAAGGAATTTTGTCTCGCAGCGCCATATTGCTCACCCGCTATGGAACGGCATCAAAGGACGGTATCGCAGTCGGCGTCGCAGTTCCAGTCGTGGTGAGCGTGCTGTTGCCGAGCTGCTTCGCCGAATTGTCGCCCCAAGTATAGGTCGTGCCGTCGGCATTGATCGCGGCGGCGAACGAACGACCGCCCGCCCCAATCGAGATTACGTTGCTGATCACGGAGACGGCGGCGAAATTGCTGCGCGCCGTTGTGCCGCCGTCGCCGAGCGAACCCGCCTCGTTCGCGCCCGTTGCAGTGACCAGGCCATTGCTGCCGACGAGCATAGCGAATCGGTCGGCGAGCGCCGCATCGGCGGTGTCGAGGGACACGGCCGTGGCCACACCCGCGTCGGTCGTAACGGCGCTGCCGAGCCCCAACTGGCCATCGGCGTTTTCACCAAAGAAATAGGCGGTGCGACGCAAAGAAATCGCCGCCGAGTTGTCACCGC
>RGUL01000097.1 GCA_010027845.1 Gammaproteobacteria bacterium | reverse complement strand
TGCCAACATTACGAGCAAGGATTTTTCGCGGCGTATCGACACATGGTGGCGGACGACCCGCAGCTGATCCTGCACGTCGGCGATTACATCTACGAGTCGGGCACCAATAAGTCGCCCGTGCGCAAACATCCGGGCGACGAGTGTTTGACGCTCGAAGAATATCGACTGCGCTACAGCGCCTATCGCACCGATCCTGATTTGCAGGCCGCGCACGCCGCTTGTCCGTGGATGCTGACCCACGACGATCACGAGGTCGACAACGACTACGCCAACGATCAAGGCGAGAAAATCGAACCGCGCGAGAAGTTCATGGCACGCCGAGCCGCAGCCTACCGCGCGTATTACGAACACTTGCCCTTGCCCGCCACGGCGCGCCCGCGCGGCCCCGACATGCAACTCTATACGGAGCGACGCTTCGGCGATCTGTTGACGTTGTTGATGCTCGACGAGCGGCAATATCGCTCGCACCAAGTTTGTCCAACGCCCGGCAAAAACGGCGGCGCACGCGTGTACGAGGAAGATTGCCCGGAAATGAACAATCCGGCGCGCACGATGCTTGGCGTGCCGCAAGAACGTTGGACCGACTCACGCCTCGCCGCGACGCGTGCGCGCTGGAATTTTTTGGCGCAAGGGGTGACCTTCACGCGCTCGAATGAAGCGACCGATGGTCGTCATCGCTATTGGTCGGACGCTTGGGCAGGCTACCCGGCGGCGCGCGATCGTCTGCTGCGCGACATCGTCGCGCGACGGGTTACGAATCCCGTCGTCTTGAGCGGCGACATCCACGCATTCATCATCGCCGACTTACCACGCGACCCCGCTGATCCCAATTCGCCGATCGGGCTCAGTGAACTCGTGACGACCTCGATCACGTCACCCGGGCCACCGGATTTCGTCGTCGCTGCTTATCAAAGAATGAAGCCGCAAGTGTGGTACGCCGACGGCCAGCACCGTGGCTACATCCGCTTAGAGTTGACCCGCGAACAACTGTCGGCCGATCTCGTCGCCCTCGATGATGTACGCCGCGCCGATTCGGGCGCAAAAATTCTCGCGCGCTACGCGATCGACTCGGGCACGCCGGGACTACGGTCGCTGTAGGCGACCGATCACCCGCGCAAAGCGCGCAGCGTCGAATGCATCGCCGTCTTTGAGCGCGGCAAATAATTGATCGATGTCGGCGCGCCGCTTGCGATCTTGATCGAGCTCCGCGAGCACCAACACCATCCCCATCGCCGCCTGCTCACCCGCTGCTTGATCGGGAAACGCACCGCCACGCGCCGCGCTCGACAGTTCGTCGAGCACCCGTCCAAGGTCCGCTTGCGTCCAACTGCGAGCGCGTAGCTCGCTGGCGACTTGATCGATGACACGATCGAGCTCAGCTGCTGCGGCAGGGACGCCGCCGGCGCCCGCACTGCTCGCATCCTGCAGAGTCCTAATCGCCGCACTCAAGCGTGGTTCGAGCGACGCGCGCGCTGCGCGTGAGAGCACGAGCAAGGTTCGTACGTGACCGTCCTGCAAGCGCAACTCACCCGCACGGGTCGCCAGCGCATCGCGCCGTCCCTCACCCTGCCACGGCGTGACTTTTAGATCACGATGACAGGAATAGCAGGCATAGACAGCGAAATCGGGCAGCGCGCTAGTGCGCACGAAATTAGCCGCCGTGAGTCCGTTCTGGCGATGTGCCGAACTCGCAAGACCGTCGATCCAGTTGACCATCGCTGTGGTGACGCTCTTGCGCTGCACGTAATCAGCATCACGCTTGTAGTGTTCGCGTCCACCACTCGTACGCCAAAGTTCAGTGTAGGTGTCAAGCTCGAACACCAAACGCGGATGCCCAGCGGCCATCATTTTGTGATTCGCAAAACGATCGCCACCGCCGACGTGACAGCCGGCGCATTGATTGGCGCGCACTTTCGGATCTTCGAGCGCCGTCAAACCGGCGGCGAGATTGTCGGCATGCGTGACTTTTGGTGAGGCGTAGTGCGTCGCAAGCCAACGCTCCGAACCACCGTGACAGGTTTCGCAACCGATGCCGTCGGTCACCTGATATTTGGGTCCGCGCTGGGCCACTGGCGCATTTTCGGCATGACAGGCAAGGCAAGCCGGCGCCTCGTGCGCGTTCGGCAAGCCCATCCGCCGCGCGATCTCTTTCGACTTCGCACCGAGCAATACTTTGTACGCACCCGCGTGCGGGTCGAACTGCGACCACGTGGTGTATTCATTCTGCAGCACGGCTTGCGCGGCCAACGGTCGCGCCGAACCGTGACACAACGACGAGGCGCAACTGGCGACCCCGAGATGTTTATCGGCGCCCTCTGCAGGCACGATCGTCAAAGAAATCAGCGCGAACATCGCAACCATCAGGCGTTTCATCAGCGCACCTCTTTGTCTTCGACGAACCACGGTTCACCGCGTTCATCGAGATACATACCCTGCATTTCCCGCAAGTTGAACGGTCGCGAGCCACGCCGCCCGAACACCGCCACCTGCCCACCGCTCTCGTCGACCGCGCGATCGCGCTCGAGCGGCCGCGACAGCGACAGAGCCGACGCACGAGTTTGATACCGCGCGATCAACTCCGGACGCGGCTCGGGACTGAAACCATAGAAATTCGGCTGACTCGACGGACTCGTCAGCTGCACGACCTTGAGTCCGGCTCGCCCGTCTGCAACGTAGGCGAACAGCGACGCATTCGTCGAGGCGATCATGACGTCGCGCGTATCGACCAACGCACCGTCGGCGTTCCATTTTTTGAAGAGCAACGGACGCTCCGGTCGCTCGAGATCGACGATCGCCATGCCTTCGGCGCCATTGGCGATGTAGGCATAGGTGCGCGCCACGGTGAGCCCATGCGCATCGCCTAGCGGCACGATCGCGCCGGGCACTCGACGCGCCTGATCGTGACGCGTGACGTCGAGCACCTCGAGTCCTTGGCGTGTCGTCACGAATGCATAACGGAACTGCACGAACACCGAACGCGGATCGTCGTACGCAACTTCGGCAAGGATGCGCGGCTTGAGCGGATCGCCCAAATCGATGATGAGCAACGCCTTCGCAGTCGTCACGTACGCGGTTTCACCCGCGAGGGTGATGTAACGCGCGCCGTTCAACTTGCCGTCGGGATTCCAGGTCGCCGCCCGCGTGATGTTGTTGTTGCGGAATTCGCCGTCGGCAAAGGTGTTGATGTCGACGAGGATCAAGCCCTCTTCCGAATCCGTGATCACCGCGTAGTTGTAGATCGGCAGGAAAGGCTGCTCGAGGTTCACCTTGCGCATCAAATCGCCTTGATTGCGCGCCGGGTGCACGGGCTGCGTCGTCGGCAACGCAACGCAAGTCGCGTTGCGCGAGGCGACCCGATTATTTTGACCGAGCGGAGAGTATGGGGCGCTGACGAGTTTTTGGCTGTAGCCCTTGTTGGCGATCGACGCGGCGTCGATCACATGGAAACCGCGCTTACCCTCAGCGGCATAGATATATTCGCCGCGCATCTGCACGCAACCGGCGACATCGCCAGCCAGATGACTCGCCTCACGCAACACTCGGCTACGCGATTGGTGCTCGGCGAACCACTTGGGATAGGCGTAGCGGTGCAAATAAGAACCGATCACGGCCTGCGGTTCATCGTACTCGGTCACCTGCACCGTCGCGATGCCCTTCTGCGTGCCGACGACGGCATTCAAGCCGGCGAAATTGATGAACTGCGTACCGTAACCCAAGGTCTGCGCCACGATCGCATTGTTGTCGCCACTTTTGGCGAGGTGACAATCGGTGCAGGTCTTGGTTTCGGTCTTGCGCTCGGTGTGCGGGTAGTGAGGATTCATCGCCTGCGAGCTGTAGCCCGAGGCGGAGATCGGTGCTTGCTGCACGTAGATGCGCTCGCGACTCGAATTCGTCGACGACAACACGAGCGCCGATGTCGAGCGCACCGGTGCGATCTTGCCGCCCTCCGCCGCACCGCGCCAACCGAGCATGAAAATATCGTCGCGCAACACTTGCGGGTTATAGGTTGCGTAATTGCGCGTCGCGCCACCTTCGTAGCGGTGACGATCGGTTTTCCAATTAGCTTCGATCGGCAGATGGCAACCGCCGCAACTCGTGGTCCACGACGTGTGACAGGCGTAACACTCCATCTTGTCGTCGCTGTGCGCCAACATCTTCCACGGCACGTCCGGGCCCCACTTTTGCTGCTTGGTGCCGAGACTCATGGTTTTGGCGCGCGCCGCCTTGGCGTTGTAGTGCGGATTTCCGGGCGTCACCGAATCTTTGACCTGCGACACCTTCCACTCGAGGCCGGGCGTGACCACCGAGCGTTGGATCAACTCGTCGCCGATCCATTCGAAGCGCAGCTTGCCGTCGGGATTACGAATTTTGGCGAGATCGTTCGCGCGCGAGCCCGACGCCGGACCCGACGTGCGCAACACCGCGCGCGATGCGACCGTGCCATGACAATCCTTACAGTCGATTTCCACCGCAGCGGCGACTTCGCCGATGATGTGCCCGGTGCCGTGCGAGTCCTGCGCGTAGTGACAATCGACGCATTGCATACCGACGTCTACGTGGATCGACGCCATGTGCACTGTCTTGTCCCATTTCTTGGGATCGTCGTTGGCGACGACGTTGCCGTCCTTGTCGAGCAGATTGCCCTTGCGATCGCGCTTCTGGATCGCGCGGAAGTTCCAGCCGTGACCGTGATAATCGGCAAACTGGGTATCTTTGAGAGTCGGATTGAGCTTGCTCACGTCGCTTAAGAATTTCGGATCCGCCCACAAACCGCGGGGCGCAGCGCCCTCGGGGTTGCGGTCGAGTACTTTGCGCATCTCTTCGGCAGTCGGGAATTTTTGTTCTTTCGGCCACATCGACGGCGCATCGGATTCGTAATCCCACATCGTGTAGCCGAGGAACGAGTTCATGAACATGTTCGGCTGGTGCATGTGGCAAATCATGCATTGACTGGTCGGGATCGCCCGCGTGAACTCGTGCTTGAGCGGATGCCCGCTCTCACCTTTCGGAATCGTCGGGTCGGCGGTTTGCGTGGTGCCGTCGTGACCAAATTTCGCGTACGGGCCGGCGTGCCGCGGATCGCGGTCGTTGGCGTACACCACGTGACACGAACTGCAACCGGAACTGCGGTAATCGCCCGGGTTGTCGTTGGTGCCCATGAACCACATCAACGGATCGTTCAAACGGGTTTTGTGGATATTGAGCACCGGCACTGCGATCCGCGCACCGGTACCCGGGCCACGATTCGATTGTTTGAAGTCCGGACGACCCGGCTCTTCGAGTTTTTGGATCGCGCCGGAAATGTTCGGCAAACCTGTTTCCGGAAATTGGTTCGTGATGTTGCGACCACCGCGCTCGAACGCTCGGAACACATCCGCGGGCGGTAAGTTCTCCCAGCGCGGTAGCGGATACACTTGATCGATGACGTTGAATTTTTCCTGCTCTTCTGGCGTCGCCTTCGCACCTTTCAAAATCGCCGCCTTGCCGTCACGCGTGTAGCTCTCACCAAGGATGTAGCGCTTGTAGGGCAACAAGCCGTTGTTATATGCGGCGCCACCCCAAAACATAGTCGCCGTGGCCATCAAACTACGGTGGGCATCTTTGATGGTCTTCTCGTGACAGGCACCGCACGCTTCCATCGCAATGCGATAGTCGCCCGGGTTCACGAAACGAATGAATTCCGGACTTTCTTTGTTCAAGAGCGCATACGTGCGCTCGGGTGTACGGCTGGACGGGTAGTGCCACGATTCCGGATAGCGCGGCAACACGTGTGCGCGCTCGCGCGCAGCCGTGTATTCCTTGCTCTTGTCGTCCTTACCTTCCCAGCGCACATCCGCCTTACCGCCATGACAGTCGGTGCAACCGAGCACCACGCCGGGATTCGCGTGCATCGTCGGTTGATCGGTCGCCGAGTGGCAGGTCAAACAACCGACACTTTTCGCCTGCGCCTCGGCGGGCGTCTGAGCAGCCGGCGAAGACGGTGCCGTGGGCACGTCATGGTCGTGCCGCGGATGTTCTTCCTCGTTCGTGGTCGCGACGATCGCATAGCTACCGATCGCCAAAACGGCCATGGCGACGATCAAAAATTTACGTTGC
>RGUL01000096.1 GCA_010027845.1 Gammaproteobacteria bacterium | reverse complement strand
CGAATGCGCCGCTCTACCAACTGAGCTATCCCGGCTCCGGGAGGGCTGCGAATCTTAAACGCGTCGCAGACGAATGAAAAGTTCAATGCCGGCATATTCCATGCCGGGCGGCGGCGGTGGCAGGCGCTCGAACTGCACCTCGGGGGGTGCGATATCGGTCAGGGCGCCGGTTTCGACGTCCTGAAAATGGAAATGCGGGCTGACGTTCGAGTCGAACCAAGCACGTTGGCCGTCCGCCGCCAGCTGGCGCACGACCCCCTTCTCGGCCAGCAAATTGAGGGTGTTGTAGACGGTCGCCTTCGACACTCGCTCGCCCGCGGCCCGCAATCGCGCGAGGATTTGGTCGGCCGTCAGATGTTGCGGTTCGGCGAGCAGCATCGCCGCGACTTTGACGCGCTGCGGCGTCGGCTGGATTCCGCCCGCGCTCAAACGCGCGGCAATCGGTTCAAGATCATGCATGAGTCAAAATCTTATCGCAGTTCTGATCACTTGGCATCGGCGGGCCGCCGCAGCTCGCGCGGCAGGCCGAATACGACGTGCTCCTCTCGACCGGCGATCTCTTGCGGAAGTTCCCCGCCCCACTCTTGCAAGCGCGCGACGACTTCGCGCACTAATACATCGGGCGCCGAGGCACCGGCGGTCACACCGACGGCCCGACGCCCCTCGAACCACTCGCGACGTAGGTCCACCAAACGATTGGAATTCGAACTGGTCGCCGAGCCGACTACGATCAGCACATCGCAATGTCGTAGTAATTCTTTGACAGCGTCTTGGCGATTTTGCGTCGCGTAACAAATGTCTTCTTTGCGTGGACTCGAAAGAGCCGGGAACCGATCTTTTAGCACCGCGATGATGTCAGCGGTGTCGTCGACCGACAGGGTCGTCTGCGTGACGAAGGCTAGTTTTTCCGGATCGTGCACCACGATCTGACGGGCATCCTCGGCCGACTGCACGAGGTGAATTCGACCGCCAAAAGACGCATCGAAGCGACCGAGTGTACCCTCGACCTCCGGATGACCGTGATGACCGATCAGCAACACCTCACGGCCCTCGCGCGCGAATCGTCGAACTTCCATATGAACTTTGGTGACAAGTGGGCAGGTCGCGTCGAACACCGTCAAGGCGCGGCGCTTCGCCTCGTCTTCGACGGCTTTCGACACGCCGTGCGCGGAGAAAATCACCGTCGCGCCGTCCGGCACTTCGTCGAGCTCTTCGACGAACACCGCGCCGCGGGCGCGCAGCCCGTCGACCACATGTTTGTTGTGTACGACTTCGTGTCGTACGTGCACGGGCGCGCCGAAATTTTCGAGCGCACGCTCGACGATGTCGATCGCGCGATCGACGCCGGCACAAAAACCACGCGGATTCGCGAGTAAAATTCTCACGCTCCACCTCTCGAGGCCCGCCAATCGCGCAGTGCATCGAGCAACAACAGCACCGCACCGACCGTGATCGCGCTGTCGGCGACGTTAAAGGCCGGAAAATACGCGCCCTGCCAGTGCACGTGGATGAAATCGACGACGTAGCCGTGCTCGATGCGATCGATGACATTGCCGATCGCACCGGCGAGCACCAGCGCGAGCGCCACACAAAGCACGACGTCTCGGCGTGCATCGAGCGACCGCAGCCAGATCACGAGCGCAACCGACACGACCACGGCGAGCACGCTCAAAAACCCGATCTGCCAACCATCCTGACCGGCGAGAAAACTGAACGCAGCCCCGGCGTTGTGCAGTCGAGTGAGGTCGAACCAAAACCAGACGGATGAAGATTCACCGAGCGCGAAACGCGCCTCGATCAAACCTTTGGTCCATTGATCGGCGACGATCAGCACGACCGACAGCGGCAACCAACGCCAACCGCTACGCAACGGGTCGGTCATGCGTGTCGTCGCTCCTCACCCGGGCCGTCGACGTTCACGACGCAGCGACCACACAACTCAGGGTGCTCGGCGTGCGTGCCGACGTCCGGCAAACGATGCCAGCAACGCACGCATTTCGGGGCGCCGGTCGGGGTGACTCGAATGCTCATACCCGCTTCGTTTGCATCGGCAACGATGCTCGCCGCGGAGGTGATCAAAAAGAATCGCAACTCGGTACCGAGTGCCGAGAGTCGCTCGGCCATCGCCGGCGCACAGCGAATTTCGACTTCCGCCTCGAGCGGTGCACCGATCTCACCGGCGGCTCGCAACCGCTCGAGCTCCCGCGCCACTTCGCCGCGCAAGGCGAGCAACGCGTCCCAATCGATGGGGTCGGCGGGCAGTCCCGGCAAGCTGTGCCACACACTGTGGAACACGGATGCAGCGCGCGACCCGGGCAAATGCTGCCAAATCTCCTCGGCGGTGAACGACAAGATCGGTGCGAGCCAGCGCACCATCGCCTCGGCGATGTGGTGCATCGCCGTCTGCGCGGAGCGACGCGCAACGCTTTTTGAAGATGTCGTGTACAGCCGATCTTTGATGACGTCGAGATAACAGCCGCCCAAGTCCACCACGCAAAAGTTATGAACTTTTTGATAGATGAGGTGGAATTGATAGCTGCGATAGGCGTCGACGATCTCGGCGTGCAACGCCGCAGCCCGCCCGATCGCCCAACGATCGAGTGCGACCAACTCGTGTGGCGCGACCAGATCGTGCGCGGGGTCGAATCCTGCGAGGTTACCGAGCAAAAATCGCGCGGTGTTGCGGATGCGGCGGTACGAGTCGGAGGTGCGCTTAAGAATTTCCTCCGAGACGCTCATTTCGTTGGCGTAGTCGGTGGCCGAAACCCACAATCGCAGCACGTCGGCACCGAGGCTCTGCATGACCTTGTGAGGGTCGATCACGTTGCCGAGCGACTTCGACATCTTGCGACCTTTGTCGTCGACGGTGAAGCCGTGCGTGAGCACGCCTTTGTACGGCGCGCGTTCGTACAGCGCCTCGCTCATCAACAGCGAGGAGTGGAACCAGCCGCGATGCTGGTCCGAGCCTTCGAGATACAGATCGACCGGGCCACCAAGCTCGGGGCGCTGCGCCGCGACACACTCGAACGACAGCCCCGAATCCGCCCAGACGTCCATGACGTCCGTGACCTTGTCGTAATCTTTGGCCTCGGCACCGAGCAGCTCGGCCGGGTCGAGCGCGAACCACGCTTCGATCCCACCCTGCTCGACGCGCGCCGCCGCCTGCTCGATCAATTCTTGGGTGCGCGGATGGAGTTCACCGCTCACGCGATGCACGAAGAGTGGGATCGGCACGCCCCAAGTGCGCTGACGTGAGATGCACCAGTCGGGACGATTCTCGATCATGCCGGTGATGCGCTGTTCGCCCCAGGCAGGTGTCCAGCTGACTTTGCGGATGTCTTCGAGGGCGTGCGCGCGCAACCCCTTGCGATCCATGCTGATGAACCATTGGGGCGTGGCGCGAAAGATCACCGGGCTCTTGTGCCGCCAGCAATGCGGATAGCTGTGTGCGTACGATGCGTGGCGCAATAGCGCACCGCGCGACTGCAGCAGGTCGATCAACTTCGGATTCGCCTCGTCGATCTTGAGCCCCTCGACGAACGGCGTGCCGGGCAAAAATTTGCCGTCGCCGCCGACCGGGTTGTTGACCGGCAGGCCATAGCGCTGACCGACGGCGAAGTCCTCTTGGCCGTGCGCAGGAGCCGTGTGCACGGCACCGGTGCCCGCTTCGAGCGTGACGTGCTCGCCGACGATCACTCGCACCTCGCGCTCCAAAAATGGATGCTGCAATACGAGGTGCTCGAGTAACTGACCTTTGAAGCGCGCCAAAACCTTTGCCGAAGTAGCATCGAAGCCGTACCGCGCAGCACAGGCCGCGACGAGCGCCTCGGCGAGCACCAAGGTGCGCGCTGCGAACTCGCCTTGGGTCGGAATGGCGAGCAGCACGTAATCGATGTCCGCGCCGAGCGCGACCGCTTCGTTCGCCGGCAGCGTCCACGGCGTCGTGGTCCAGATGACGAGCGCCGGCACGACGCCGCCGAGCGACGCTGTGCCGCCGCTCAACTGCAAACGCTGCGATAGATCGGCCGAATCTTTGACCGCAAAGGCTACATCGACGGCGAGCGAAGTTTTGTCTTCGTACTCGACCTCCGCTTCGGCGAGGGCCGAGCGGCAATCGAGACACCAATGCACGGGCTTCGCGCCTTTATAGAGATGGCCATTACGCACGATGCGACCGAAGGCCCGCAGCTGCTGCGCTTCGAACGCAAAATCCATGGTGCGATACGGTCGATCCCAGTCTCCGAGCACACCCAGGCGCTTGAAATCTTCGCGCTGCTGCGCAACCTGCACGGCCGCGAACTCACGGCAGGCCTTACGAAAACCGTTCACGTCGAGTTTCGCGCCGGGACGGCCGTGTTTTTTCTCGACCGCGAGTTCGATCGGCAGCCCGTGACAATCCCAGCCGGGAATGTACGGCGCGTCGAAACCGTCGAGCGTGCGCGACTTGACGATGATGTCCTTCAATATTTTATTGAGTGCGTGGCCGATGTGAATCGTGCCGTTCGCGTACGGCGGGCCGTCGTGCAGCACTCCCCGTAGACGTCGTTCGCCTGCCAACGCTGCAACATCGACGGCTCGCGTTGCGCGAGGTCCGCTTTCATCGGAAAGTCCGTTTGCGGCAGGTTGATGGTTTGTTTGTAATCCTTCGACACGCTCTCACCCATCGTTCAATCGACACCGAGTACGGCGCGTGCGGCGCGTTCGTCCGCCTGCATCTGCGTCACGAGCGCGTCGATCGAATCGAATCGCGCCTCGTCGCGCAAATGCGCGACGAACTCCACTTCCAGTTCGCGGCCGTACAAGTCGCCCGCGAAATCGAACAAAAACGTCTCGAGCAACGGCTCGACGCCGCCGACCGTCGGGCGCGTACCGAGACTCGCGACACCGGCTCGTATGCCACCATCGGCACCGGCCACCCGCACGGCGAAAATGCCACCCAGCGGAATCCGCCGTCGCCGCAGACGAATGTTAGCGGTCGGGAAGCCGAGTGTGCGGCCAAGTTGGCGACCCCCGACCACTCGCCCCCGCATCGTATAGGGCCGACCGAGCAAACGTTCGGCCTCAGCGAATGCGCCAGCCGCGAGCGCCGCGCGGATCGCCGAACTGCTGGCACGCTCGCGGCCTACGAGCACCGGCGGCACGACTTCGACGTCGAAGCCGCCCTGCACACCAGCAGCGACCAGCGCCGCGGCATCGGCACTGCCACCACGACCGAATCGAAAATCGTGACCGACGACGATGCCGGCGACACCGAGACGCTCGCGCAGCAGAGCGATGAATTGCGCGCCATCGAGATTACGCAGCGCAGCGTCGAAGCGCAGCACGAGCACGGCATCAAGCGAGCGTCGTTCGAGTAAACGCCACCGCTCACGCAAATTGGTGAGCCGCGCCGGCGGCTCGTCGCGCATAAAAAACTCGCGTGGCAGTGGCTCGAAGGTCAGCATCACGGACTTGCGATCGAGCCGTCGGGCCATCGCCTGCGTCGCATCAAGCAACGCCCCATGGCCGCGATGCAGACCGTCGAAGCTGCCGAGCGTGACGACCGCACCACGCAAGTCGTTCGGGAAATTGAGCACGCCGCGAACCAAACGCATCATCGAGTCCCGCTCAAACTGCCGCGCCGCGATTGCGCAGATCGTCGGAACGCAGTCCGCTCGCGAACAAGGCCGCCGCATAAACCACGATGCCGAGCAACACGCCCGCGACCAAATGCAACGCACGATCGACCGGCCGCGCTGCGAGCCAACGCTCGAGATCACCGGTGAACCACCAGAGCGCGACGGCCATACAAAGGTTCGCGAACAGCAAACGCCACAGCAATACGCCCCAACCCGGCAACGGCCGGTACACGCCTTCGCGCCGCAAGCCGCGCCACAGCAGCGTGGAATTCACCGCCGCAGAGATGCAGGTGGAAGTGGCCAGCAACACGAACGGCGCGGGAAAGCCTGCGTAATGCGCCGGCAGTACCACGCCGACGTTCAAGCCCATGTTGACGGCAAGGGCGATCAACCCGACGCGCACCGGCGTGCGCGTATCCTGCCGCGCAAAATATCCCGGCGCCAAAACTTTGACGAGACTGAAACCGACCAACCCCCACGAATACGCCATCAAACCGTAGCGCGTCATCTCAACGTCGCGCGCCGAAAACTGACCGTAGCCGAAGATCGCGGCGGTGATGGGACCGGCGAGCACGAAC
>RGUL01000095.1 GCA_010027845.1 Gammaproteobacteria bacterium | reverse complement strand
CAAATGGAACGTCCCACCTTGGTCCACGACCTTGGTCGGCACGTCCGCCCCGAGTTTCTTTTGCAAGACCCGTACCAACTCCGGATCCTCGTGGATACCGCAATCGAATAATTGCGGGCCGGTGGGCCGCTCTGCCGAGTCGTCCCACACCGCGTAGCCGACGCCCGCCATCACTACGAGTGCGGCGAGCGACGACATCGCCCAAAAAAGCCGCGAATAGGTGCGGCGCGAGTTGGTCAACCCGCGCGCGCGGGCACGCTCGTCCGCCAACTGCATCAAGATATCGACGTCGTCCTGTGGTTTCGCGACAGCGGCGACGACGGGTTTCGGTGGCACAACGATTGGCGGGACGGGCGGCGAATTTTGGCCGCTCGTTGCCGGTGCGGCAGCGGGCGGCGGTGTTGCAGGCGGCATCGCAACGGCAACCTCGTCGATACCGGCCACCTCGACCCGACGCGCGGTTTTCTCATCGAGTAACCAACAAGTCCCGGCCTCGGCGAATTCCGCGAGCGTCGGATGCAATTCGATGACGGTGCCGAGCCGCGCGAACAACAAAATCCGTAACGCGCTGCCGCGCAGCGCGCCGGCGAGGCGACGGATGGTCGCGGCCTCTTCGCGACCCATCGCTTCGGCATTCAAAACCAGCAGCAAACGCATGCCGTCCGACACACGCGAGCTCGACAATTGCTCGAGCGGAATATCCTGTAGCAATCGATTGGTCGCCTGCAGCAAACCTTCCGTGCCACCGGGCTCGTAGAATTCGACCTGTCCATTGTCGGTGCGCAACCGTCGCACGAGATCGCGCGATGCGGTCGCGAGCGCATCGGCATCGGGACCTGCGATTACCAACCCCTCGGGTAAGCCCGCTTCGACCGCACGCACCACATCGTCGAGCGCATCGGGGCCCACGAAGACTTGCGGCATCACGCCTTTCACCGATCAGCCTCCTGCAATTTGTTGCCGTCCTCGTCGAAGCGGAACTCCGATGGTACTTCGGGCACCGTAAGTTCGGGCGTCGTGAGATCGGGAGTCATGGCACTCAAACGGAATACGTACGCGAGCACCGCTGCGACCGCACGATACAAGCCTTCGGGGATCGGCGCATCGACTTCGGTGGTGTAGTAGAGCGCACGAGCGAGCGGCGGCGCTTCGACCCGCGGAATCGACGCCGCCTCACCGCGCTCTTTGATCGCGCGCGCGACTTCGCCGCGCCCCTTCGCCAGCACGATGGGCACGCTGTTCCGCGACTCGTCGTATTCGAGGGCGATCGCGAATTCGGTCGGATTGACGATGATGACGTCGGCGTCTTTGACCTTACCGAGCATGCGACCACGACTGATCTCGCGTTGCTTACGGCGAATTTGTTGACGAACTTCGGGACGGCCCTCGACGTCCTTCATTTCGTCGCTGACCTCTTTTTTGCTCATGCGCAAACGGCGCAGATACGACCAACGTTGATACGGCACGTCGAGTGCCGCGAGCGCCGCCACCGCAAGTGACACCAGCACGAACACCATGAACGCGAGCTTCGTACCGTCGACGATCATCGGTTCAAAGGCTTCGCGAGAGAGCGCGATGAGCTCGTGACGACGGGCCATGAGCACGAAGACCAACACCGCGCCGATCGCGATGAACTTGGCGAGATTGCGCAACACACCCAACCAGGCCTGTGGACCGAACATGCGCTTCAAGCCGCTCAAAGGGTTCATCTTGCCGAATTTCGGCGCGGCCGCCTGCGTCGAAAAATTGAAGCCACCGTTGAAGATGCTGGAGGCGATAGCGACGCCCAGCGCTGCAATAAAAATCCAGCGTACGATCCAAAACGCGTCGCCGAGTTCGAAGGCGAAATAGCGCGGCAGTTCCTCGATCTGCTCGATCCGGTTGCGATCGAAAGTTAAGGTTCGCACCATCATGGCCGAGATGTCGTTGACCAAGGTCGGGCCGATCAACAGCAAAACCCCGCACATGGCGAGCACCACCATCGCACCGTTGAAATCCGGCGAGCGCGGCATCTCGCCCCGCTCGCGCGCTTGATTCAAACGTCGCGAAGTAGGTTCTTCGGTTTTTTCCTCGTCGGAATCTTCTGCCATGGCGTCAACTCGCTCCGAGTAGACGCTGACGTATGAATTCCGCGGACTGCTGCCAAAGTTCGATGATGCGCTCGGACATCATCGGCAACAAAATGAACAACAACGCGAAACCGGCGATCAAACTCACGGCGAAGCCGACCGAGAACACGTTCAAAGACGGCGTCGAGCGTTGCAGCACGCCCATGCCGATGTTGACCGACAACATCGCGAGCAACAGCGGCGCGCACAGCAAGGCCGCACCTTTGAAGATCGTCGATGATGCTTCGAGCCAAGTACCGAGATCGAGTACCGAGAAACTTCCGGGCGGCAAGGTACGTAGGCTCTCGGTCATGGTGGCGATCACGATCGTGTGACCACCGGTGGTGATGAACACCAAGAGCGCGAGCAAGTTCAAGAATTGCGAGACGACCGGCGTCGAGCCGACGGTGGGGTCGAAGGCTTGTGCGAAACCGATGCCGAGCGACATCGAAATTTGCTCACCGGCCAACACCACGGCGGCCGTGACGAACTGCAGCGCGAGACCGCAGGCGACACCGAGCAACGCTTCGTTGAGTAGTAACAATAAGTTCGGCTCGCCGAACGGCGCACGCGGTGGCGTCATCGTCGATGGCAAGACGGGCAGCATCAAGACGCAGAGCGCAGCGGCATAAATCAGTCGTACGCGAACGTTCGACGCCACCTGCGGAAACAGCGGCGCAGCCAGAAAGAATGCACCGAGTCGCGTCAGGGGCAGCAACAGCGCCTGCAACCAGCCGAGCGTGAGCAGACCGACTTCGAGCATCGCGCTACCCTGCGACGTCCGGAATGCGCTCGAAAATCCGTCGCGCGAAGTCCATCAAAATTTCGAGTTGCCAACTGCCGAGCAACATCATGATCAGCGTCACCGCGATCAGCTTGGGCAGAAAACTCAAGGTCATTTCGTTGATGGAGGTCGCCGCCTGAAAAATACCGACCACAACACCGACCAACAGCACGGTGATCAAAATCGGTCCGGCGACCAGCGTACCGGTCCAAATGGCCTCGCGTGCGATCTCGAGCACTTGGGTGTCGTTCATGGCGCCGGTGCCCCGAAACTCGCCGCCAATGAGCCGAGGATCAATGCCCAGCCGTCGACAAGCACGAACAACAAAAATTTGAACGGCAAGCTGATGACGACCGGCGAGACCATCATCATGCCCATCGACATGAGCACGCTCGCGACGATCACGTCGATGACCAAAAACGGGATGTAGATTAAAAATCCGATCGTGAACGCCGTGCGTAGTTCGCTCGTCAGGAACGCCGGCACGAGCACCGTCAAGGGTGTATCCATCGGTGCTTGCACCGGCCCGACCTTGCCGAGATCCATGAACATCTTGACGTCCGATTCGCGCGTTTGCGCCAGCATGAATTTCTTCATCGGCACGACCGCGCGCGGTAGCGCTTGTTCGAACGGCAGTTTGTCCTGCACGTACGGCGTGAGCGCGACTTTTTGCACCTCGTCGAACGTCGGCGCCATCACGAAAAACGACAAAAATAGCGCGAGCCCGACGATCACTTGGTTGGGCGGCGTCTGCGCCGTGCCCATCGCCTGACGCAACAAACTCAGCACGATCACGATGCGCGTGAACGCCGTCATCGACAACACGATCGCCGGCAGTAGCGTCAGCAGCGTGATGAGCCCGAGTGCCTGTAAGGTGAGGCTGTAGGCTTGGCCGCCACCCGGAGTCGGCGTCAAACGCAATAATTCCACCGCGCCAGCCGGTGGCGGAGCGGGTGCCGCAAAAGCCCACGTGCCCGCCAAGGCGAGCACGAGTGCAAAAGGCAGGGCGTGTAAAACCTTGCTGGTCATGAAGTCTCCGGATCGTCGGGCGGCGCGTCGTCGTCGACCGGGACGGCACCGAGACGTGTGATGGTGTGCGGCGTGACGCCGAGCAGAACTTCTTCGTCACCGAACCGCACGACCACGAGTTTTTCACGCGTGCCGACACTGACGTGCGAAACGACGGTCAAGCGCGAGCGCGCATCACGCGGCGCAAAATTGAAGCGCCGCAACATCCAAATTGCGAGGGCGAGTAAGCCGCCAACGATTACGAGTGCCGAGATGTATCGGACCGGATCCATCTCGATCAGAGGTGCTTCACGCGATCTTCCGGATCGACCACCTGGGTGAGGCGAATACCGTAGCGTTCGTTGACGAGCACGACTTCACCGCGCGCGATCACCGTATTGTTGACGCACACGTCGAGCGGCTCGCCAGCGACGCGATCGAGTTCGACCACGCTGCCTTGGCCGAGTCGCAGCAAATCGCGAATGCGCAGCGACGATCGTCCGACCTCGACCGAGATGCTGACGGCGACATTCTGGATCAACTCCAGTTGCACGCTCGACTCGCCCTCACCGTTCGCTTTCGCGATGGAACCCGTCAAGTCGCTCATGCTGCGGAAACTCCTGCGTTCTTGAATGTGCGCCCCGCCGACGAGCGTCGGCTCGGCGTTTCCTCGTCAGAATCTTCGTCACCCGAGCCGATGACGGGCTCGGGCGCAGCGCGCTTGACGATCGGGTCGAGCACCCGGTCGATGCGCACCGCCATGTTGTTGTTCTGCGTCCCGTATTCGGCATCGAACAAGTGATTCGATTGCACCAATACTTTGACTGCCTCGGGCGGTTTGAACCACAAGGTGTCGCCCGCCTGAATCGCCGCGAGATCGAGCGCGGAGACGCGCACGGTCGCCAGCTGCGCGACCATCTCGAGTTCTGCATCCATCACGGCATCTTGCAACTGCACCGACCATGCGTGCGCGAGTTTTTCGTCACGCTCACCGGACTGCATGCGGCCGCGCAGCAACAACCGAATCGGCTTCAGCGCCGAGAACGGATACATCACCGAAATTTGGCCACGCACGCCCGCGCCGAGTTCGAGATCGAAGCGCGTGACGACGACCGTCTCACGCTCTTCACCCACCTGCGCAAATGCGGGATTGATTTCGCGGCTAACGTATTCGGGTGTCAATGCGTACACCGGCGCCCACGCATCGCGTAAATCGTTGAAGACCGCATCGAGCAACAATTGGATGATGCGCTCTTCGGTCGGCGTGAAGCCGCGCTGCGGGTGCAGATCGGTGCTACCGTCGCCGCGTCCGCCGAAGAAACTGTCGACTGCGCCGTACACGATCGACGGATCGATCGTGATCAGACCGTAGCCCCGCAACGGCGGATAGCGAACGATGTTGACGTTACACGGAGCCGGCACGCTGTGGATGAAGCTGCCGAAGGTCGTCACTTCGAACGGATTCACCGCTACTTTGACGGCCTGTCGCAATAGGTTGAGGAGACTGCCGCGCAGCTGACGCGAGAGACGATCGTTGATCATCTCGAGCGCCGCGAGTTGTCCGCGCGTCGTAGTGTCGGTCGAGACGAGGCTGTATGCCTGGACCGACCCGGACGTAGGCCCCGGCGTCGGCGAGGTGTCGACGTCGCCGGAGGCCATGCCTTCGACGAGCGCTTCGACCTCTTCGCTCGACAACAGAGATTGTTTTTGAGTGGCCATCGCGGTGCTTACTGGAATACGAACGCCGTGAACATGACTTCTTCGATACCGCCGAAGTCTTCGTTACGAATCAACACGTCGTTCATCGCATCGCGCAATGCTGCGGCCATGCGCGTCCGACCCTCGATCGAGGTGAGTTCTTCCTCACCGTATTGGCTCGCCGTCGCGAGGATCGCCGCTTCCACCGCGACCTGGTGCTTGGTCACGCGTTCGACGATCTTTTCGCCGTAAAAAGTTTTGTAGGCGACTTTGAACTGCACGTATTTGCGCGAGTTCGGTACGTTCATGGTGAAGTCGCGCTCGATCGGCTTGTAGGTCGCCGCGAATTGCTCGCCCTTCGGCAATTCCTTGGAGGCTTTCTTTTCGCCGCCCTCGCCGCCGTGCTCACCGCCGCCGTGCTCACCACCGCCTTCGGCACCATGCTCACCGCCGCCTTCGGCACCATGCTCGCCGCCGCCTTCACCTTCGGCGCCATGCTCACCTTCACCGTGCTCGCCCTTGGCGGCGACGGCAGGTTTCTTGTTGAAGAACCCGGTCAGGTACAGCGTCGCGCCGACGGAAATACCGATCAGTGCGAGTGCGCCCGCGCCGATCAGGACGAAGAGAATGATCTTCGACTTTTTCTTCGGCGCGCCTTCTTCACCCGGAGCCGCTTCGGCCTCGGGAGCCTTTTTCTTCTCTTCCTTCTTGTCTGACATGGGTGCCTTCCC
>RGUL01000094.1 GCA_010027845.1 Gammaproteobacteria bacterium | reverse complement strand
GCCGAAGGGCCGAAGGGCCGAAGGGCCGAAGGGCCGAAGGGCCGAAGGGCAAAAAAGCAAAGGGACCGAAAAGGACAGAAAAGGACCGAAGGCAATCCCAAACGCAAAAAAAAAGGAGAATGGACCCGTGCGACGCGGTTGCGCGTGCGCTCGAGGACGCGGGTCCTATGTTCATCGAGCGCGTGTGCGGCCGCGTCGAGTACGGATGTGCGCTGCGCGACCTCGTGCGCCTTACAAAAACGTACGCCGCGCTCGCCGGTGCCGTGGGGACGGACGACCCGATCGAGGCGTACGCGCTCCGCGGGATCGACCGACGCACGATCGCGCTCGCGTTTCTGGCGCCCTTCTTCGCGGCCGAGGCCGAGCGCGACGTCGGCGACTTACTGGAGACCGAGTTCGCGGAGTACGCGTCGCAACGCATCGTGGTGTCCCGCGCCCGGAACGCGCGCGAGCGCGCGGCGGAGACGCTGATCGATTGCTTGACCGAGCACGTCTCCGATGAGTACTTTGTCCTCGAGTTCGGCGCCTCGGCCGCGCGGTTCAAGAAGCAGGCCGCGGCGTACGCCGGCGAGGAGCTCACACGGTCCGTTTTCTCAGCGTGCCGCACGATGGACGGGATCCTGGCGCTAGTGCACTCGGAAGAAACGTGCTTTGAGCCCCTCGAGGAGCACCTCGGCACGATGGAGGCGACGGAGCGCGTCGTCGTGCCCGTGCTCGCCGCGTTCATCGGGACGGACAAGGCCTCGGTGCTCCGGAGCCTTTTCGTACGCATGGCGCTCGCCGAGCCGAGCCCGCTCGGTCCGTGGTGCTCCGAGTGGACCCGCGTCCTCGAGAGGTCGGACGTCGTGCGGCTCGCGCCGCGCCTCGTGGCGCTCGGGCTCGCCGCGGCGGTGCGCAACGTCCGCGACGCACGGACGCTGGTGCTCGAGGGCCTCGCGCTCGACGACGCGACGAGACCGAGGCTCGTTCCTGACGACGTAGCGCGCGTCGCGCGGAGACTCACGCCGCGCGCGATCGACTTGCTCGCGCGGGAGCCGCGGCACGCACCGACGATCATCCGCGTTTTCTCGCACGACGCGCTCGTCGTGCGGCGCGCGTGCGAGACCACGACGGACCTTCCAGGCGCCGTGGGCGTCATCCGCAAGGCCCGCGACCGGCGCGCCGTGAGCGCGCTGTGCCGCGCGATCTCACGCATCGCCATCGGCTCGACGGACGAGGACCTGATCAGCTCGCTCCGCGCGTGCGGCGACGGCGTCGTCCGCGCGCTCAACGCGCTCGACCAGCCCGCGTTCGACCGCGCGATGCGCGCCGTGCGCCGGTTCCGGCCCAAAGGCCTATGCCACTACATCCTCGCGACCGACCAAGGCCATGGAGGCCGTGGAGGCCGTGGAGGCCGTGAGGGCCGCGAAAGCGAAAGCGAAAGCGGAATTTCTCTGGAGCGTGGCACCGCGCTCTTCGAGGCGTGCTTCGACACGATGAGCCTCGTGTAGTGCACTTTCTACGTTTATGGCTCCCGGAACGAAGATTTTCAAACAAAACGAGGGACGCGGGGAACCCTTGTAATCGTGTAACAAAAGCATTTGAGTCCACTTGAGTCCACTTGAATCCATCGGAGCCTCGGTTTAGGCACCCCCAAAAAATTGTTCCGAGACACTAAAAAAAAATGGGGCTGGATGCGCTTGCACTTGAGCTATCGCGGCTGATGCACGGCATAGTCCGAGCGCCGTTGAAGCCCGATGAGCCTGTGCGCACGATCAACTTCACAGACGACCGCGCTCTTTTCTATGTCCTGGTATCTAAGCGCGTCGGAAACGTCGCGTGCATCACGACGGTGCAGCTCGTGCGCCCACCGGCCATTTCGACGGAGAACCTCACTAGCGCGTACGAGATAGCGCTGACAAAGGCAATCAACGAAACGTATCACGAGCGGATCGTCGGTAAGGAATTGTTCGTCTCTATGACAGGCGAGACAGTGGGGGCCGGTGCGCGTGCAGCGGCTGCCCATGTCGCTGGAATCATTGGGACATGACCACTCGTGGACTCTCCTTTTCTTTCTTTTTGTTACGTTTTTTTGTGTTAACTTACTGTTAAGTTACTGTTAAGGTTACTTTATGCTCCCCGAAACGAAGATTGTCAGAGCCGCGGGGCCCTCGGTTTCCCGAACTCTTCGTTTGGGGGAGGCATAAAGTTTTTTTTGAAGGGTCCCAGGTCCGTTTTAAAAAAAAGAGAGAGCAGAAGAAACGAAAACGAAAAAACGTCGAAGAAAGTAAAAAAAAGTAAAAAAAGAAAAAAAAGTAAAAAAAAAGAAAAAAGGAGTAAAAAAAGTTTAAAAAAAAGAAAATTGGAGGACAATGACGGCGTCGGAGCCGGAGCTGGGGGAGTGGGTTTCTCCGTGTATCCGGAAAGTGTTCGGGCTATCGCCGCGCGGGTCGGCGAAACTGGCGGATTTCCTACGCGGTTCGGACCTGTATCCCGATGTGCTCGCCGAGCTGATGATGAGCGCGCGGACGCGGCTCGCGCGGCGCGCGATCCAGATCGAGAGCGAGCCCGTCGACCGCGAGGGCGGGTTCAAGCGCGTGTGGTACGATGAGGACGACCGGGTGCTCGCGATCACGCGGGCGTGTAAGATCGGCGACGCGAGACAGGCCTTACTCGAGGTCGTCGTCCAGGCGTGCCTCGCCGAGAGCGGCGCCGCAGTGCCGCGCATCTTAGGGACGAACGTGCGGATCGCAGGTACGCCCGTGTGCCAGCTGTTCCAGGTCACGACGGTCGCGGAGAAAATGCACTGTACGCTCGCGGACCGCCTTGGGTCGGACGCGTTCGCGCGTTTGTCCGAAGTCGCGCGGACGAACGAGCTCGTGATGATGATATCGAGCATGTGCCGGTGCGTGCACAAGATGCACAAGCACATCGGGTTCGTCCACGGCGACCTGAAGCCGGACAACATCATGCTCCGCGCCGAGCCTGCCGCCACGGCGGACATGCGCGACTGGTACGTCATCGACTTTGGGCTCTCGAAGCGCGCGGCGTGTAGCGACATGTTCTTCTTGTGCTGGTGGCTCGCCAACCCGTACGCGAAGCACATGCCGCCTGCGGTGCTCGCGTCGCTCCGCGCGGCGCTCAGAGTCCCGCGCGCGTCGCTCGACGCGGCGAAGTGCGCCGCGACGCTCGGGCCGGGCGACCCTATCGACTTCGGTGGCCGCGTGCCGCGCCAAAAAGGGTTCAGGCCCAAAAGCGCACAGGACGAGACGTGGGTCACGAAGTACGGCATCACGAAGGGCGAGCTGTACGACATCCAGCGCACCATCGCGGCGCCGTGCTTCGACCCGCGCGCGTTCTACGCCCAGTTCGTCCGGCCGCTATACGTCTCTCGGCCGTAGGACCGTAAGGACCGTAGGGACCGTAAGGACCGTAAGGACGTAATGTGGAAATTCTTTTTTTTTGGGGGGGGCTAAAAACGAGGATCCTATGAGCCCAACGGACCCGGTGCTCATTTGGGCTTTTGTTACACGATTCGTGTAAGGGCCGCTCGGTGTCCGCTAGGAAGAGGCCCGGTGGACCCATTGAGAATCTTCGGTCGGGGAGCATAAAATAAAAGATTTTTTTCTTTTTTTTTCAAACATCGTCGTGATCGTGATACAAAAACGACATGAAGTCGTCTCTTTCTGCGTTTGCTCGCCGTTCCTCCGCGGCGTTCTCGGCCATGTGCGCGCGTGCCAGGTCCGCCTCCACGGCGCACTCCGTCATGTGCTCGTGGGCTTTGTCTGCGAGCCCCTTCATCAGCTCGTACGGCACTCGGAACAGCGCGCTACCGGGCTCGTTGCTCACTTCGGCCGCATCGGCCAGCGCCGTGTATTCATTCGTCGCTCGCTCGTGCAGCCTCACCATCGCCGAGTCCAGTGCAAGCGCAACAGGGCCCTCGAGAAAATCGAGCGCCGCTTCCTCCTTGCGCTCGGCGAAAGTGCGGTACAATATCGCACAAGGATCACCGGGTATGTCTACATCGTCGTCCGGTCGAACCTCGAAGTTTCCAGTGAGCATCTCCGCGACCGTGAACCTGAACGTCTCCGGCATAATCAAATATGCGTGCTCGTACGCATGCACGACGAGCTTGTGCATCTCGCTCTCGGGTGCACTCCGCTCGTCGAGCACCATTCGCTTGGCGCGCGGGCCGTATGCAGCAACGCACGCCGAAGCAAAGGTATCAAGCGAAAAATCGGCGCTCATTTCTTTTTTTCTTTTTCTTTTTTCCCTTTCTTTTTTGCGCTTCTCTTTATACTTTCTAACCTATAGTGTCATGCGATTGCACGGTTTTAGAAAACCCACAAAAAAAAGGAACCAGAAAAAAAGAACCAAAGAAAAAGAAAAATAAAAAAAGCCAAAGAAAAGAAAAAATGGCCTTGGTGTCGGAACCTATCGGGACGAGCCGGCTCGTGGTGGACGACCACGTCGCAGAGATCGTCCGCATCGTGCGGACGCGGTGCACCCGCGACCCCGAGTTTATTCTCCGCGAGATGCGGGACGTGGAGACCGTCGCGATCGAGCGCGCGGATACGGAGGGCGCAGTGCGGCGCATTCTGCGCACGATCCCGGGGATCTACCAGATGACGATCCGGCTCGGGGCGCGGAGACCAAAGCCTTCGTCGCGGACGTACTCGTCGATCACGGCGGGCAAGTTCCCGTCGGAGGTCAACTACGCGGGGCGCGTGTTCCAGCTCGACATCGTGTTCTTGCCGTGGCTCGCCAAAGAAAACGGCGCCATCGTGCGCAAGAAGAACGTGATTCCGGTGCTCACGTGCGTGTGCGTCGCGTCGCGGTACGCGCTGGTGAAGCGGCTCGGTAGCACGAAGCACGAACACGTGTTCAATATGATGAAGGATTACTTTTTGCCAGTGATCTACGCCAAGTTCGGCGAGATCTTGCGCCTCGACGCGGATCGCGTGCGCTCGGGGTACTACACCGAGGCCGCGTTCCGCGCACGGTGCGCCGCCGCGGCGAGGGACCGGGTCGAGGCCCAAGCGGCCCGCGAGGCCCGTGAGGCCCGTGAGGCCCGCGAGGCACGCGAGGGCCGATGGGGCGAGAAGGCCCAACGGGCCCAACGGGCCCAACGGGCCCAAGGGGCCCAACGACATCGGGCGAGGCGGACGGTGGAGTATTACGAGGAGAAGGCGACGATGGAGCGCGGGCCGTTCGGCGCGCACGACTGGCCCGAGGACGGGCCGTTCATACGCGATTTGGATTTGTACGGTTTACCGATCAAGCGGAAGTTCGAGCACTACGACGCCGGAAAGGACGAGGGCGCTAGAGAGGCGAACTGGCTGGTGGACCTACAGGACATGCAGCTCCGCTCCGACGCCGGCGTAAACGACATATCGCCTGCGACGGGCCTGGTCGACCAGCGCGCGCTGGACGCACGCGCCTCGTCGCGCGTCGAGGTGACGGAGCCGTGGCACCGCGTCCACCCGCACGTGACGTTCGTGACGGACGACGGCGAGTTCGGCGTTGCGCGGGCGCGGGCGCACGAGTTCGCGAACGAGAAAGGGTTCCCCGCGCCGCACTGGTGCACGGTGAACAAGAGCGAGCTGCCGCGTAAGGGCGTACAGATCGTCGAGCGGTTCCACCGGACGCTTCGCGCGATGTGGGCGATCTCGCTGACGATGCAGACGGCCGCGGACCCTAGCGTCGGCGGGAACGTCAACTACGTCCTCGAGACGCTGATCCCGGAGACGTACAACGCCACGCGGTCGAGCGCGACGATGTGTACGCCCGACGAGATGTGGAGTTTCCTTGTCGACGGCACGGCGCAGCGCGCGCACGTCGGCATGCGCTCGGCGTTTCAGCCAGGGACGCTCGTTACGGTGCCCGCGCTCGGCAAAACGGACGAGACGCACCCCGTCGTGTTCCGCACGGCGGAAAAGGTGTTCGTCGTCGTCGGGAAGAACGCGTACACGCGCGAGATCGCGGCGTACGATACCGCGAAGGACGAGACGGGCAAAGTGGAGCTCCAGCTCGGGCCGATCGCGCCGCACATGCTCCGCGAGATCACGCGGCGCAACGCGAAGTCGCTCGCGCTGCTGCGCAACGTGAGCGTGCCGCGGCTCGCGATCGGCGCGTCGGACGGCAGGCAAGTGCAGCGCGATCTCGTCGATCTGGGCAAGGACAACCACGCGCCAGGAATCGGGCCGAAAAGCAGCCTCGCGCTCGTCCAAGGAACGGGACCGACGAGCTCGTACCCGCGCATCGAGGACGGCGTGGAGGACGTCGGTGGCAAGATCGAGGACGCCGAAGGCGCGGTGACGCGCGCAAAACGCAAGCTCTTACAAGAAACTGGAACCAAAGCGA
>RGUL01000093.1 GCA_010027845.1 Gammaproteobacteria bacterium | reverse complement strand
AGATACTCGATGACGCCCTCGCGCAGCGCATCGCCGACTGCATAGAACGTCGCTGCCGTCGCACCAACAGACCCGATCACGCCGAGCCACTTGCCCGCTTCCTGTGCGCTGTCCGTGAACCGCTTGCGGACACCCTTCAGCGATTCATCCATCCGCGCAAATGCCGCCGTGCGTTGGTTGATCTCGCCCGCCGTGATGCCGCCTGTCTCGCGTCCGATCTGCGCCATCGCACGACGTTCGGACAACGCTGCCGCGGCCTTGGCCGATCGCTCCGCAGCATCCTGTGCCGCACGCTGTGCGTCGCGCATGGCGGCATCGAGATCGCGACGCACGTCAGGACGTGCGCCGACGCCGATGCCTAGGCCCGCCATCGCGCCGCCCGGTGCCATCGCGCCGATTGCCATGACCTTCGACCGTGCGCGCGTGACATCGGCGACCAGTGTCGAGTCGTCGACCTGCAGTTTCAGACTCAGACCGAGTGCCGGATCTGCGGCCATCACAGACCTCCGTGCTTACGCAACAGTCGCGGCATCAGCGATGCGAAGGGTGCCGGTCACGCGCACGACATCGTCGACCTTCCATGACAGGTTGAGGCGTGTCCAGAACGCCGGGAACGTCCACGTGCGACTCGGACCGACAGTCAGGACGCACGACACGTCCGGCACGCCGTCGCCGGTCGTGTCCCATGACGGCTTCGTGATCGCGCCGCCTGCGGACGCGAGCAGACCGGGATAGGTCGCCGTCGTCGTCTGCGTCAGGTTGCCGGACCCGTTGAACGAATACGACAGTTCCGAGAAGTCGCCGAGACGGACGCGCTGCGTGAGCCGCGGCATCGTGATGTCTCCGGCCAACTGCGGATCTGTGGCACCGGCCTCGGCAAACTGGAAGATCGCTGCCGCCGCTGCGCCGGTCGACGGAACAGTCGGCGGCGAGACGTTGTCCGCCTTGCATGTGTACGTGCCGGACCATTTGCCGATGCCGCCTGGCATCCATCGACGCCATGTCGGAGCAGTCGCCGCACCAATCGACGTGATGTCGATCTCCGACCACGTGATGTCGATGCTCCAAGAGTTGATGTATTGCACGTAACCAGAGGCGTACGTGATGATCGACGACACGGCGAGCGGCGTTGTCGATCGCGGGTAGATGCCGGCGAAGTCGACGGTACCGGTGCGAAGGCCTCCGATCATCGTCGAGAAGTTGATCGCGCTGCCGGTCGCTTGCGTCACGTCGATCTCGTTCGATTCGACGTTGATCGTCGCCACGTCCGTCGTGAGGCGAAGCGCGTTGGTGAACAACTGGTTGAGATCAGTCGCGGATGTTCCGCACGTCAGGTTGCCAGTCTCGGAAGTAAGCGGGTATGCCATCGTTGTGTCCTTATGGGTTGGATGCCAGGGCCGACACTCGGAACGTCATACTCATCGTGCCCGTGACAGTGTGCTCATCGACCATGCTGGAGTCGTACGACCTGACGAAACAATGCGACGCACGTGCAGTGTATCCATTCGTCGGCAAGACGAGTAGATGCCGATGGAAGCCGTATGTCGGCACGCGACCAATCTGCAGTACGGCATCGCCGTGCAGTCGATCGAGGACCGATGTCACGCGCGCATGGTACTCGGACGATGTCACGTAGTCTTGGATCTGGTCGTACACAGTGAACGTCGCCGTCACGTTGAACTCATCCGCAGGCAGCGAATGGTCCTGCTCCATCCTGATCGACCAGAGCAGATACGGGAACACCATCGGGTTCGGAGATCCGAACACCGAGTAGGCGCCGCTGATGATGTTCCATGCACCGGACTTGTAAAGGCCGCTCGTGCCCGTGTCGGCCTTGATCCTGTCGTAGATCGCCTGATTGATCGTCGCGAGCAGCATGTCATCGCTCCACTAGTCGCCTGAAGTCACGCACAGACTTTTGGGCAAACGCCGTAGTCATCGCCTTGCGTACGGTCCGACTGGCGATCGCTGGTCGCATGAACGGACGTGCCTTCAGCACGACCGACTTCTTCAGGACGAAGCGCGGCGTGACTGTCCCGCGCTTGCCGTGACGCTCCATCAGTATCAGGTTGCCGCGACGCGACTTGATCACGAACAGATTTCGGTCGCTGTTGAGCAGCGTGTCCTTGGCGTCGCGTCGGATGCGACGTGCGGCAGCGCCCAACGGCACGGCCAGATACTGCTTGGTTCGCGCCCTGATCGTGCCGCCGTATTCCTGCATCCGTGCGTAGGCGTTGCCGCTTGTGTGGACATAGATGACGCCGCCTTGCGGACGTGTCATCGCGACGTTCTTTCGCAGCGTGCCCTGTTGAACTGCAGGCGGCGTGCCTGGCCTGCTCGCCGGTCCGCCTGTGCGAGTGAACGTGTCCTTGATGTACCCAACCAACACACTCGCGGCACCGACGAGGCCACGTGCCGTCGCAGTCTGTACCGTGCCGCGGATGCGTGTCGGATCGACCGTCAGCGTGATGGAGCCGGGACGAAACATCAGTTGGTGTCGACCTCGACCTGCATGACCTTCACGACGCCGAGCGACACCATGTCGCGAGGCTTGCCCATCGCACGATATCGCGTGCCGTCGATCAGGATGCGATCCCGCGGCGAGCAATCCCATGCCGCGCCCGTCGTGTCTGTCGGCGCACAGAACACGTCGTAGACCTGCGTCGTCGTGTCGCGTCCATAGACCAAGCCATCGCCCGCAGATACTGGTTGCATCCAGCATCGAACGGTCGCAGTCAGTGTCGCCGCGGAGTTTCCCTGCGGCGTGCCGCCTGCGTTGGCCGACCAGACGTTCGAGTAGATCGTCAGATCCGATCGGAATAGATGCCAGGGTGTCGTCGCCATGTCACGACCGAGAACTGTTGTACGCACGCATCAGATCCGCCTTGATCGCGTTCGTCGCCTGCGGGTTTCCGTTGCTATACGAGTACTGTCCGAGCGACTCGGACGCGAGGGCGAAGTTGCGGCCGCGCGCCGAGTATGCCAGATCGATCAGGCGATAACACGCCATCTTCAGATCCGGCGGAATGTTCGCGATGTCGTATCCGCCGGTATACGTCACGGCGATGTTGCCGAAGCCGTCAGGGAATCGCGGCTCGGCGGCGAAGATCGAGTCGATGTTGCCGAAAGACGTGACGCCGTATCGCGTGCGCACGGCATCGATGCGCGACAGGACGCCCGACTCTGAGTCGACGCGATACGTCGTCGCATCGACAGTCTCAGTCTGTCCGCCGGCATACCTGATCACGACTGACGCGACAGATGCGACGGGCCACTCGCGAAGCATGATCGTCTCCTCGCCGCTCCCGTTGTAGTACTCGGTGCGCGCCGTCAGTTCGAATCCGTTGATCAGGTCGCGATCGCACCATCGCCGGATCTCCATCGATACGGCGTTGACGAGAACGGTCAACAGCGCATCCTGCGCCGTGCCCGTGATGCCGGACCAGACCTTGTATTCGGCGATCGATACCAGCGAGGCCATAAGCCCGGCGACGCGCCGTCGCGTGTCGCCGAGGGAAAGAGAGGAGAGAGATCAGATCACGGCACGGGCGACCAGACCGGCGTTGGTTGCACGCAGGGCCTCAGTCGCGCCGTTGACGCCGGTGCCAGGATTCAGGCCGATCACGATCGCGCCGACGACACGAGCGTTGACGTTGCCCGCAGTGTGCGAGCAGCGCAGATAACGCTTGCGGGCGCCGCCGAGTCGCACACTGATCATGTACGTGCCGACCGCCGTCGACTGGTTGTATTGCACCGACGCGATTGGCGTCGCGTCATACGTGGAGTTGTCAGCCGACTCGCGCACAGTGAAGGTGCCGTTCGTGTCGGTGCCGCTCGCCGAGGTCAGGATGAACACGACATCGGAGAATCCGTTCAGGTTCGCCGTGTCGAGGCCGGTGCCGGTCGTCTCGCTCGTCGCCGCGACAGACTGCGGCGCGAGGGCCTGTGCGATGTATGCATTCTGCAGGTCGTTCATGGGATGGTTCCTTTCAGTCTGGATGCCGTATCAGGTCGACACGATGGCGGCGATCGGGCCGTTGCCGCCGCGACCGTCGAGATGGATGTTCACGCAGAAGCGGGACGTGCCGCGGATGCCGAGGGAGTCGGACGAGAAGTAGAACTGATCACTCGACTGGATCTCGATCTCGCGACGATCGCCCAGCATCGTGCCGCCAGTGAAGTCGCCGAAGTAGCAACCACGCGCGCCGCTGCCGGTCGCGGTCGGCATGACCTGCGAGAAGTAAACCGGGTAGCCGAGGAACATGACTTCGGCACCGGGCTTGCCTTCGGAGACGATCTTGAACTGGTTCAGCGCCTTGTCCAACTTCAGCATGACTTGGTAGTAGAACTGGCGACTGCAGACGAAGGCCAGGCGTGCCGGGTTCACGTACTGCACGGTGCCCATGATGGCCGTGAAGTTGTCGATCGTCAGCGATCCCCAAGCAGTCGCCGTGCCGCGGTTGCCGGACGGCAGCGCGTTGGTCGCAGCGAGGCCGACCTGTCCGGCGTACGTCGCGGAGCCGTCGCCGAGGAAGTAGGCCTGATCTTCGGCGATGGCCTTCGACTCGGCGATGCTGCGGGCGATGTCATCGGCGATGTTGACGGCGGCATCGGTCAGCAGTTCGCGACTGATCTTGTAGAGGACGCCGTACTTCTTGGCCGTCAGCGTGACGTTGCCGTACACGTTGTCCGTGTCGCTCATCGTGCCGTTTTCGGCGACCGGCACCATCGCGGCCAGACCGGTCTTGCGCGGGACGGTCGTCACGTCGCGATTCATCGGCACGACGTTCGCGATCTTGCGAGCGACGCCGTACTGCTCGGTCAACCAGACGAGGTTCGGGATGAACTCCACGGGGACCAGCGCGCCGCCCAACTGGTTGTTGAACTCGACCTGCGCCTTGCGGGTGATCTCGAGGTCGGCACGCTTCTGCGCGCCGTAGTCGTGATTGCCCATCGACGCCAGACGGATCCACGAGCCGAAGGCCTCGGCCTGATCGGGATCATGGAACACGGCAGTGCCGTTGCGGATCTTCGAGGCGTACGACTTCTTCGCAGCGTTGCCGATGCTGAAACGCTGCGGCACGCCGGCGTCGGTCGTGTCGGTCGTGATCGCGGCGTGCGGGCTCGCCGTGCCGCGGGCGGACGTATCGGCAGGAATGCGCAGCGCGCTCTTCTGGTTCCAGACATCGTCGATGTTGACGGTCGCGCCGGTCTCGTCCTGCAGGTCGATGCCCTTGGCGGACAGGTCGGCGGCGTAGGTCTTGACGTTTTCGAGCGTCGCGTCGGCGGTCATGCCGTTCGCGCGCAGCGTGTCGATCAGGGTCTTTCGGGTGAGCATGTTCATCCTGTGCGGCAGCGTGCCGCGTTGGTAGTGAACACTGCTCAGGTCGCGGGACGGTCTGTGGCTTGCCGACCATCGGGAAGCAGCGAGCGTCGCGCCGTATGCAGGGCCTATTCGGTTGAAGCCGACGATTGGCGTGCGTGCCAGATCGTCGGCGGAGGGGGATGCGTCAGTAGTGTACCCGGTTCACGCATCGCGAAGCGGCGACGCACGGACGATCAGGGCGCGACGGCGTACACCGAGGCGTCCCATGATGTCGGTCGGCACGTTCGCCTCCATCAGCGACTTGCGTGCCTTCTCCGCATTCTGCTCGGCGGCGACGATGCCGGTGCCGATCTGTCGACACGTCACGTTCATCGGGAAGGCTGTGTACGACACTTCGAGGACACGTGCCTTGCGGACGATCGACTCTGCGCCCGGATATGCCGCACGCTCGTCCGCAGTCGGTGCGCCCCAATCCAACGCCTCGAATCCGATCGACATGCCGAGCGTGCCGGACCTGGCCAGCGCGACGCAGGCACGCACGTACGGGTTCGTCATGTCGTCATGGAACACGCCGCGACAGATCCATCCCGCAGGCACGAGCGACATCGATCGCATGACGGCGACCGCGCTGCATACGTCGTAGTTGTGATCCGCGAACAGGTTCCTGTTCTTGGTCAGGTACGACGCGACATCGAGGCCGGTCGGCACGACGACCTCTGACTCCAGATCGACGGCGGCAGTGTTGGCGAACGCGACGACCTCGATGGGTCCGGTCGCCGCCTGCTTGACGCCGGCCTTGCGATCGTACGACCATGCACCCGCGACGATGCCGATGGGCGCATCGGGTCGCGTGATGGTCTTGCGCTGGATGGCGGACCGACGAACGGCCGCGATGATCTTGCTCGTATCAGGCATCGGAGTACTCCACGCCCGGCGCGAGATCGCACCGGCAGTTGGGATGCAACGGCGGACCCTGTCCGGTCCAGTCGTCTGTGATGAACAGGTCGTTGATCGCGACCGGATTCGGATACTG
>RGUL01000092.1 GCA_010027845.1 Gammaproteobacteria bacterium | reverse complement strand
GCAGCCGTTGTGGGCGCTCGAGCAAACGCTGGACTCCGGTGCCTGTGCCGTCGCGCTCGCTTGGCTCGAGCGCGTGCAGGCTGCCACCCGTGAATTGCGTCGTCTACAACTGGCCACGCAACGCCAGGGCACACCGGCTTTCGTGTTTCGTGCCGCGCGTGCCGCGACCCAAGCGTCGCCCGCCGAATTGCGGATCGCCTTCGAGCCGCAGGCGGGCGGTGCGCGTCTGCAACTAATCAAAAGTCGCGGCGGCGCGCGCGCGCCGTTCGAATTACGTTGGGAGGTCGATCATGGCACGCCGTGAGCGAGTCGCTTCCGGTCGGCGCGCGTTCGCGCAGCTCGTACGCCCGCAGCCCAAAGATTTCGATGCCGCGTCGTCGGGCGGCGCGCAGGGGCGGGCGCAGGAGGCCCAGGCATCGCAAGCGCAGGTTTCGCTGCGCTTCGAGTCGTCCGCCGATGCGGCTGAACTTTGGATCGCCTTGCAGCCGGTGGCGGCGCGATCTGCGAGCGATGCATCGCATACATCACCGGCGCAAATGCTGGCGCAAATCGCGCTCGCGTTCACCTCGCGCGTGAGTCTCGAAGCCGATGCCGTGCTGCTCGAAGTGCGCGGCAGTCGACGTCTCTTCGGCGGGCTCGTGCCGCTGCGCGACGCGTTGCTCGCGCGCGTCCGCGAGCGCGGCTTCGACGTGCGCTGGGCGCTCGCGCCGACACCGCGTGCAGCACTTGCCCTCGCACGCGCCGGGCGTGCGGTGATGGTCTCGTCTACGCGACTCGTGAGCGCGCTCGAGAATCTACCGCTGGCAGTGCTGCGCTGGGACGAACGCACGCTCGCTCGACTCGAGGCCGCCGGCGTGCGCGAGATCGGTGCCGCTTTGCGTTTGCCACGGGCCGGATTCACGCAGCGTTTCGGACGTGACGCGCTCGCCGATCTCGATCGACTCGTCGGGCGCCAGTGCGAACCGCGACGGGCGTTCGTGCCGCGCGAGCGTTTTCGTGCACAGCACGATCTCGACTGCGAATTGCTACATCACGAGTCGCTGTTGCGCGCCATCGCTCCCATGCTCGCGGCGCTCGAAGAATTTCTGCGCACGCGGCAGTGCGGCATCGAAGTGTTGGTGTTGCGTCTTGTGCATCGCGCGCGCTGCGCGCCGGACGGTGCACCACACACGCAGCTCGTGCTGCGACTCGCGGCAGCCGATTTCCTCGCCACGCGATTCGCGCCGTTGCTCGCCGAGCATCTCGCGCGCCTCGTGTTGCCGGCGCCGGTGTTGCGTTGCGAGTTGCGCTCGGGTGCGCTGCGACCGCTCGTCACTGCGAGCGACGGTTTGTGGCGGCCCGGCGAACACGGTGGCATGTCGATGCGCGAATCACCGGCGCTCGTCGAGCGCTTGCGGGCGCGGCTCGGTGCCGAATCCGTTTACGGCCTCGACGTCGTCGCCGAACACCGACCCGAGATCGCTTGGTGCGTGGCCGAACCTGCGCTGCCCGCACCGACGACGCGCTGCGTTGCGGCAGCGCGTGCGGCGCCGCGCGAATCCGGGTGCTTGCGGCGTCCGTTGTGGTTGTTGCGCGCACCCGAGCCGCTCACCCACGGACTCGACGGCCTACAACTGCTCGACGGCCCCGAGCGCATCGAGAGTGGTTGGTGGGACGGCCGCGACGTCGCGCGCGATTACTACGTCGCACGCGACCCTGCAGGCGCAGAACTTTGGGTCTATCGCGAACGACTTGCGCCGCACGCTTGGTATTTGCACGGCAGGTTCGGCTGAGTCGCGCGGCGCATCCGACTTGCCAATCTAGCCTGCCCGGTCGATATACTGTATGAATAAACAGTATGTCGAAACGAGTTCCGAATCTCGCCGGTTCGCCCGGTTATGCCGAGCTGCATTGCCTCAGCAGCTTCAGTTTTCTGCGCGGCGCGTCGCAGCCGGCCGAACTCGCCGAGCGGGCGCAGGCGCTCGGTTATGCGGCACTCGCGATCACCGACGAATGCTCGGTCGCCGGAGTGGTGCGGGCGCATACCGCGCTCGCGGCGACACTCAAAAGTTCTGCGTCGTCGAGCGACGAGGCGACGCGACTCATCGTCGGTGCGGAATTTCGTCTCGCCTGCGGCACGCCGCTCGTGGTGCTGGCACGCGATCGACGCGGTTACGCTGATCTCTGTCGGTTAATCACGCGCGGTCGGCGTGCCGCACCCAAAGGTTCCTACCACCTCACGCGTGACGATTGCGTCGCGCTGCTAGAACCGGCGCACGTCTTCGTGCTGTGGACCCCGCGTCCGGCGGATCGCACGGACGACGTCGCAGCGCGCGCCACGGCCGATTGGTTGCGCACGCACTTCGCGACGGCTGCGTGGATCGCGGTCGAATTGCTGCGCGACGGCACCGAGCGCGCGCACCTCGCGGCGCTCACGAAGTTGGCGCGCGACAGTGAGTTGCCGCTGGTCGCCGCGGGCGCGGTCTGTATGCACGAGCGTGCGCGGCGCCGTCTGCACGATGCACTCACTGCGGTGCGCCTCGGCGTGCCGATCGCTGCGGCAGGTTTGGAACTTTTGCCGAGCGGTGAACGTCATCTGCGCGAGCGCGCCCGGCTCGCCAAGTTATATCCACGACCCTTGCTGGAGGCGACGCTCACGATCGCCGCGCAATGCCGCTTCTCGCTCGACGAACTGCGCTACGAATATCCGCGCGAACTCGTGCCCGCAGGCCGCACCGCCGCCGAATGGCTGCGCGAACTCGTCGAGCGTGGCGCCGCACGGCGCTGGTCGGTACTAGGGCAGGTGGCACCGCACGGTCAGCGCGATGCGATGCCCGCATACGTGCGCACGCTGGTCGAACACGAACTCGCGTTGATCGCCGAACTCGGCTACGAGCCGTATTTCCTCACGGTGCACGATCTGGTCGAGTTCGCGCGGCGTCGCGGAATTCTTTGTCAAGGCCGCGGTTCGGCGGCGAACTCCGCGGTGTGCTATTGCCTCGGTATCACCGAAGTCGATCCGTCGCGCATGTCGATGTTGTTCGAGCGTTTCATCTCGCGCGAGCGTAACGAACCGCCCGACATCGACGTCGACTTCGAGCACGAGCGTCGCGAAGAGGTGATTCAATACGTCTATCAAAAATACGGTCGCGAGCGTGCGGCACTCGCGGCGACGGTGATCAGTTACCGACCGCGCAGCGCGCTGCGCGATCTCGGTAAAGCATTCGGACTCGAAGCCGACGCCGTCGAGCGACTCGCGAAGGCGGTCTCGCATTGGGACCGCGACATCGATCCGCTCAGGCTGCGCGAAGCGGGCTTCGATCCGGATGCGCCACGGCTGCGCACCTTGCTGGAACTTGCGCGTCAATTGCAGGGTTTTCCACGCCATTTGTCGCAGCACGTCGGTGGCTTCGTGATCGCCCGTGACTCGCTCGAAGAACTCGTGCCGGTCGAGAACGCCTCGATGGCCGAGCGCACGGTGATCCAATGGGATAAAGACGATCTCGATGCGCTCGGACTTTTGAAGGTCGACCTGCTCGCGCTCGGTATGTTGACGGCGATTCGGCGCGCGCTCGCACTGGTGTCGCAGTGGCGTGTCGCGCGCGGCGGCGCGCCGCTCACGCTCGCCGACGTGCCACCCGAAGATCCGCGTGTCTACGACATGCTGTGTCGCGCCGATTCGGTCGGCGTGTTCCAAATCGAATCGCGGGCACAGATGGCGATGTTGCCGCGCTTGCGGCCGCGTAATTTTTACGACCTCGTGATCGAAGTGGCGATCGTGCGGCCGGGACCCATCCAAGGCGACATGGTGCATCCGTATCTGCGTCGACGTCGTGGTGAAGAGCCGGTCACGTATCCGAGTGACGCCGTAAAAGGCGTGTTGCAGCGCACACTGGGCGTACCGATTTTCCAAGAGCAAGTGATGCAACTCGCGATCGTCGCAGCGGGCTTCACGCCGGGTGAGGCCGATCAACTGCGTCGCGCGATGGCCGCCTGGAAACGCCACGGCGGACTCGGGCACTTTGGCGAGCGGCTGATCTCGGGGATGGCGGCGCGTGGCTACGACGCCGAGTTCGCCGCGCGCATCTTCGAGCAGATCAAAGGTTTCGGTGAATACGGTTTCCCAGAATCACATGCGGCGAGCTTCGCGCTGCTCGTGTACGTGTCCGCTTGGCTCAAATGTCACGAACCGGCGGCTTTTTGTTGTGCGTTGCTCAATTCGCAGCCGATGGGCTTTTATTCTCCGTCGCAATTGGTGCGCGATGCACGCGAACACGGCGTCGAAGTGCGGCCGGTCGACGTGCTGGTGAGTGACGTCGATTGCACGCTCGAAGCGACGCGCGACGGTCGTGCGGCGTTGCGCCTCGGCTTGCGCATGGTGCGTTCGTTGTCGGCCGCAGCGGCGCAGCGCATCGTCGCCGCGCGTGCGAGCGCCTTCGAATCGGTGCAGCAGCTCGCGGCGGTGGCGGCGCTCGATCGTGGTGATCTCGAAGCGCTGGCCGCGGCGGGTGCGTGCGCTGCGCTGATCGGCAATCGGCACCGAGCGTTTTGGGAGGTCGCCGGCACCGAGATTTCTTTGCCGCTCGCACCGCCGGCGCCCGAGACGGCGGTGCCGTTGTTGTCGCGACCGACCGAGGGCGAAGATCTCGTCGCCGACTATCGCAGCGTCGGCCTCACGTTGGGGCGACATCCGCTCGCGCTGCTCTGGCCGGCGCTGGCGCGATCGAGCGACGAGCTGTCGAGTGCTCGCGAACTTGCGACGCACGCCGACGGCGCGCCGGTACGCGTCGCCGGCATCGTCGTCACGCGTCAAAAACCCTCGACCGCCAGCGGCGTCACCTTCGTGACGCTCGAAGATCACACCGGTAACGTCAACCTCATCGTGTGGAAAAAAATCGGCGAGGCACAGCGTCGTACTTTGTTCGGCGCGCGACTCATGGAGGTCGAAGGACGATTGCAGCGCGAGCAGGGCGTGACCCACGTGATCGTCACGCGCCTGCACGATCGCACGCCGCTACTCGGGCGGCTGCTCACGCGCTCGCGGGATTTCCGCTAGCGTTTGCGGCCGCGTCCAGCGCGCATCGGTTCGGGGCCGAGATCGTAATCGTCGAAGTCGCTGGTGAGTTCTGCGGTGCGCTTGTCTTCACGCAAGCGCTCGAGGCGCCGCCACGCCGGATCGACGCCTTTTTGTCCGCCGCGACGTCGCACGGAGTCGATGTCGCGCATCGCGCGATCGACATCCTCACCGCGATCGAGATCGTCGTCTTCGTCCTCGAAATCTTCTTCAGGTCTTTCGTTCATGGCAACCCCGGGATACGCGGGTCACGACGCGCGAAATTTAGGACGACGCCACGATTCTTGCAACGGGGGCGGCCAGGCCGCTCATCGGACGAGGGTGTTCATCTCGAAGATGGGCATGAGCATGGCGAACACGATGGCGAGCACGAACACCCCCATCACCACGATCAGGAGCGGTCCAAGTAGCCCGACGAGCCCCTGCAGCATCGCGTCGAGTTCGCGCTCCTGGTTCGCTGCCGCGCGTTCGAGCATCGATTCCAGTTCGCCGCTGGCTTCGCCGCTGCCGATCAGGTGTACGGTCATCGGCGGGAAAAGCCGACTTTCGGCGAGCGCCCGGCCGATGGGTGAGCCCTCGCGAACCCGCTCGGCGGCGGCTGCGACCGCCTCGCGCATCGGCACGTTCTCGATCACCGCGCCGGCGATCCGTAAGGCCTCGAGCACGGGTACCGCGCTGCCGGTCAAAATTGCGAAGGTGCGCGTGAAGCGTGCGGTCTCGACACTGCGCACGAGTCGACCGGCGAGCGGCAACCGCAACACGGCGCGATCGTGGCGACGACGCGCCTCGAGGGCACGCAGCCAGCGGCGATAGCCCGCGACGGCGGCGACGATGACCACCAAGAGCAGTACACCGTAATCGCGCAAGCCCGCGCTCGTCGCCAGCATCACGCGGGTCATCAGTGGTAACACGGTTTTGCCCGACTCGAACACTTCGACGACTTTCGGTACGACGTAGGTCATGAGACCGGTGACGATCAACAGACACATCACGCTCAACAAAACCGGATAGAGCAGCGCACCGCGCACGCGTTGCCGCAGTGCATCGCGACTCTCCGTGTAATCGGCGAGCCGCTCGAGCACCACGTCGAGCCGGCCCGATTGTTCGCCGGCGGCGACCGTGGCGCGATAGATCTCGGGAAACACTTGCGGGAAGGCACCGAGCGCGGCTGCGAGCGTGCGACCCTCGACGACCCCGGCGCGCACGGCGGCGAGCACGCGTTGCACGGCCGGATTTTCCGATTGTTGGGAGACGGCGAGCAGCGCTTCTTCGAGCGGCAAGGCCGCACGCACCAAGGTCGCCAGTTGTCGCGTCAGCAGTGCGACGTCACCGGCACC
>RGUL01000091.1 GCA_010027845.1 Gammaproteobacteria bacterium | reverse complement strand
AGCAAATGCGGATCGTCGAACATCTCTTCAGGCTTACCGATCGGCGCGAACGGCAAACCGGTGCGCTCCAGAATCGGTACGAGCTCGGCTTTCGTGTAGCCTTTCAAAATTTCGCGCACCTTGGGCAGCAATACTTCGCGTTGGGCGACGCGTTGATTGTTTGCCTTGAGCGACTCGTCGGCGGCGAGATCGTGCAACTCGAACGCGGCGCAGAATTTTTGCCACAGTCCATCCGAAACGATTCCGACGAATACGTGCTGGGCGTCAGCGGTTTCGAAGACGTCGTAGATCGCCCAGGCCGAAATGCGCACGGGCATCGGTTTGGCCGCTTGGCCAGTCACGGCCATTTGCGCCATGTGCTGACCGACCAAAAACACCGTCGTTTCGAACAAGGCACTGCTCACCTTCTGACCGCGACCGGTTCGATGTCGCTCTTCGATGGCTGCCAGAATCGCAATCGCACCGAACATGCCACCGGTGACGTCGATCACGGACGTTCCGGCGCGCAATGGACGGCCCGGCGGTCCCGTCATATACGCGAGACCGCCCATCATCTGCGTGACCTCGTCGAGCGCCGTACGATTCTCGTACGGCCCCGACAAAAAACCTTTCTCCGAGCAATAGATCAGGCGCGGATTGAGCGCCGACAAGGCCTCGTAGCCGAGACCGAGCTTGTCCATCGTCCCAGTGCGAAAATTTTCGACGACGACGTCCGCCGCCGCGGCAAGCGAACGCGCCAGCTCGAGACCACGCGTCGCTTTGAGATCGAGGCAAACACTTTTTTTGTTCCGGTTGTACATCGGAAAGTAACCGGCACCGGAGCCCATCAAGCTGCGGGTCGAATCACCGCCGATCGGCTCGATGCGGATCACCTCCGCGCCGAGCTCGACGAGAACGGTACCGACCGCCGGGCCCATCACCATGTGAGTGAACTCGACCACGCGGATGCCTTGCAGAGGCAAAGATTTCGAGGTTGTCATACGAACGTTCCGTCAGTGGGCGGTGGCAGGCACGAACCCGAGCGGCAGGCCCGCTTCGGGCGTGAACCCGTACAATTCTTCACGCGGCAGCGCAGCCTTAAGAATGTCGCGCACCGCGAGCAACTTCGGCAAGTCGATACCCGTACGAAGCCCCATGGCCTCGAGCATGAACACCAAATCTTCGGTGACGATATTGCCGGACGCGCCGGGGGCGAACGGACAACCGCCGAGACCGCCGAGCGAACTGTCAAACGTGGTGATGCCGACCTCGAGGCCTGCCATCACGTTGGCGAGCCCTAAGCCGCGCGTGTTGTGCAGATGCAAACCGGAGAGCGCATGCGCACCGCAGGCGCTGCGCACGCGACGCACCAAATCTTTGACCTGCTGCGGATTGGCGTAGCCCGTGGTGTCGGAAAGACCGACCTCGTCACAACCCGCTTCCATCAACGCAACCCCGAGCGCGACGACTTTGTCCGGTGATACATGACCTTCGAGCGTGCAACCGAAAGCGGTCGACAGACCGCCTTCGAATTTCGGCCGACGCTCGGCAGGCAAGGAGCGCAGTAACGCGACGATCGCCCGCGTCTCGTCCAGCATTTGGGCGTGCGTGCGGCGAACGTTTTTGAGGCTGTGCGTCTCCGACACCGAAAGCGGCAACGTCAACTTGTGCGCGCCCGCCGCCACCGCCGCCTCCGCGCCCTTGAGGTTCGGCACCAATACGGCGACCGTGAGATTCGGTATCGAGCGCGCGAAGGCCACCACGTCTGCCGTATCCGCCAATTGTGGTAACAACTTCGCCGGCACGAAACTGCCGACTTCGATCTCCGTCACCCCGGCCGCGGCTTGCGCCGCGATCCACGCTTTCTTTGCCTCCAGCGGCATGATGCTCGCGATGCTCTGCAAGCCGTCGCGTGGTCCGACCTCGCTGATCAAAATATCGTTCACCGACTCGCGCCCTCTTCGATTTCGTAAATCCACGGCCTGGCGCGTCGATCGCGCTGCCAAAATTCTTCGATCACCGCACGTTGTTTCAGCGTCAACGCAATGGCATCGAGACCCTCGAGCAACATGTCGCGCGACTCGGGGTCGAGTTCGAACGCGTGCTCGCGATCGTCTGCGCGCACGACGGCGTTTTGCAGATCGACCGTGATGCGATGCTGCGCGGGATCGCGCTCGACCCACGCCGCGAGCGCCTGCACGGTCGCCACGGGCAAGCGTACCGGCACGATCCCGTTCCGCACGCAATTACCAAAAAAGATCGGCGAGAAACTCGGCGCGATCACGGCTCTGAAGCCGTATTCGTGCAGCGCCCACACCGCATGTTCACGACTCGAACCACAGCCGAAATTCTCACCACCGAGAATTATTTGCGCCGACCCGTACTCGGCGCGATTCAGCACGAAATCGGGATTCGGCTCACGACCACCGATCGTCGTATACCGCCATCCGGCGAACAAACCGGCGGCAAGTCCGGTCTTGGAGACGGATTTCATCTCGCGCGACGGGATGATGATGTCGGTGTCGACGTTCGCTCTGACGATGGGGGCGGCAACGGCAGTCAAAGATTTGAACGGTTCCATCAGCGCGACTCCATCATCGCGGCTGCAATGCGCGCGCATCGGCGATGTGCCCGGCGATCGCACTCGCCGCGACGGTTTCAGGACTTGCGATGTGGGTGCGCGTCTCGGGCCCCTGCCGACTCTCGAAGTTGCGGTTGGTGGATGACACCACGCGCTCCCGCGCACCGAAACTTTCACCGCCGGCAAAAAAACACATCGAGCACCCAGATTCGCGCCATTCGAAACCCGCCTCGACGAATATTTTGTCGAGACCTTCGGCCTCGGCTTGACGCTTAACCGACATCGAACCCGGCACGCAGATCGCACGCACACCCGACGCAACCTTTCGACCGCGCAACAAGGCGGCCGCGCGGCGCAGGTCGGAGATTCGGCTATTGGTGCAAGATCCGATGAAGGCCGCTGCGATCGGCAACGACGTGAGCGCCGTGCCCGGTGCAAGGTCCATGTACTGCAGCGCACGCGCATAGGCCTCGGGGCCGGTACCGCTCGCCGACTGCTCGGGTACCACGCCGTCGATCGCGACGGCATGTTGCGGACTCGTCCCCCAAGTGATCATCGGCGCGAGCGTCGAGACGTCGATCTCGATATCCATGTCGAAGTGTGCACCGACGTCGCTAGAGAGTTCGCGCCATGCCGTTACCGCGTGATCCCAAGTCGCGCCCTCGGGTGCGAAGTCGCGACCGCGCAAATATTCGAAAGTATGCTCGTCCGGCGCAATCAACCCCGTCATGGCCGAGAACTCGGTCGCCATATTGCACAGCGTGAGCCGTGCCTCGATGTCGAGCGCGCGCACGGCGCTACCGGCGAACTCGACTGCATAACCGTTACCACCGGCCGACCCGTAGCGCGCGATCAACGCCAACGCGAAATCTTTGGCGGTCACTCCGGCGGGTCGCTGACCCTCGAATCGCACCCGCATGGTTTTCGGACGAGTGACCCGTAACGTGCCGGTGGCGAGCGCATGCTCCGCCTCGGTCGAACCGATACCCCAGGCGAGCGCGCCGAGCGCACCTTGCGTGCAAGTGTGGCTGTCCGGGCACACGACCGTCGCACCCGGCAACACGATACCGAGCTCGGGCGAGATCACGTGCACGATGCCTTGCAGCGGATCGCGCACGTCGAAGAGGTGGATGCCCGCGGCACGCGCCGCCGCGCGAGTCTCGAGAATGAACGCCGAACCACCGGGCATGCGGGTCTCGTCACCGCGACCCGGGAAGGTATCGACGATGTGATCCATGGTGCAGAACACTCGCGACGGATCGGCGATCTTACGGCCCGCCGCGGCGAGACTTTTGAGAGCCACCGAGCCGGTGCGTTCGTGAAGAAAAATCCGATCGATCGCCAGCAAGGCCGCACCGCCCTCGAGCTGCTGCACGAGGTGCGATTGCCACAATTTTTCGAACAGCGAACGAGGCGACATGGGCGACGGTCTCCAGCCCATTATTATGCCGGGCGAAGGACTCGGCCGCCGGCGCGCCACCCGACGATGGCCGGCGATCGGTCAGACGACGATCAGCGGATCCGAGGGGTCGTTGAGCAACTCGTAGCCGTTGCGCGTGATGCGCAGCAAATCCTCGTTGTGACCGGCACCCTCACCCACTTCGAGGTACGGCAGATCGAGCGTGATCGTCATGTTCTCGGCGAGCACGTGATCGTCGCGTACCTTGAACGGCAATCGGTCGCGTTGCGGGTCGTCGCCGTGCTGCAAACCGACCGAGTGCAGGCTGATCGCCGGCACGTTTTTCGGCATACCCGCTTTGATCATCGCTTCGCGCGCGATTTTTTCGACTTCGCGAAACGGCATCCCGGCGCGGATGACTTCGAAGGCCGCCTCGCGTCCGACTTGTTGCGCCCGAAACCGACGCATCGATTCGGCGCGTGGCTCACCCACGATCACCGTACGCGCGAAATCACCTTGGTACATTTGATAGTGAATCGAGCAGTCGAGCAGGTACGAGTCGCCCTTGCGCACCACGCCCGCCGGCAACAAGCCCTGCGTGATCCCGAGCAGCACGAACCCCGGCTCACCACCGCGAGCGACCGCTTCCGTGAACAAACGTTGCCGAAAGTCTTGATAGGTCATGCCGACTTCGATGGCGCGCGCGGCCGCGAGTGCAGAGTCGCGGGTGATCGTCTGCGCGATGCGCAGCAGACCGATTTCATAGGGTGTCTTGACGTGTCGGATTTTGCGAAACACGTTGTCGCCGTCGATCACCGTGACGCTGTCGAAACCGATGCTCGCCAGTAAATGCGCGATGCGCATGTCGTCGACGGCGATGCGGCCTTTGTCCAGCCCCGAGCGACGCAGCGCGCGCACGATCGCCCATGCCGCCGTGGGCGCAGAACCCGGATTGTGGAATTCTTGAGCCTGCTTCCACGCCTGCTCGCGAGTGGTGAGCTCGCCGTCCGCTTTGATCGCAAAACCGAACCCGTTTTTGCCAGCGGATTCAGGCTCTATGCGACGCTGAGCAGCGCTCGCATCGAGATATTCCTGCCAATTACGCGGCGCCGCGAACGTGATCACCTCGGGAACGTCGCGCTCACCGTTGGCCGTTTCCCAAGTGTTGCCGGTGCTGGTGAGCAAAAACGACGGCTGCTGTGGGTCGCGCGCGAAGGTCGCGAAGCCCGGATATTCCTCGCCGAACGGCGTGAGCACGGGCACCGTATTGGCGAGATAGAAGACGTTATGTGGCCGCAACGCGACGAGACCGTCGATGCCGAGCGCGGTCATGACCTCGCGCGCACGATCTTTGTTGAGCGGTATCGGACGGCTGAGCTGCGGATCGTTGAAACGACGATCGATGCGAACCATATCGGGTTTTCGCGCGGCAGCCGCGTCGCTCGTCGTAATCGTCGCGGCCGCAGCCACCGACGCGCCGAAGAAATCCCTGCGATCCATGACGACCCCCGTTTGTCACCATGAGTTGGAGATCTGGTCGGGACGGCGAGATTCGAACTCGCGACCCCTTGCACCCCATCCGCCCATAGACCCTTTTTAGGGGTCAATTAAATCAAGAGGTTACAATTGTAACCCCTTGATTACCCTTGGATAAATACACTTCAATCGACTACATGCGATTTCAGGGTATTTCCGATAAAGTGGACACGAAGTGGACACGGAATCTCAAAGAAATCGTCAAAGAAATCGCGACCCCTCGCTCGCCCCGCCTCGCACGCCCAAACGCTTTACGGCCACCAATTTAGCATCTCTGCCCGTTGGCACCTACACCGACCCGGCGGCCGTCGGATTGCAGCTTCGGGTCACCGAGCGCGATAAAGGGAGCGCCACGCGCAGTTGGCTGCTTCGGTTTAAGTTCCAAGGGCGCGAAAGCCGACTGCTGCTCGGGCACTTTCCCGCCCTCTCCCTCGCCGATGCGCGCATCAAAGCCCAGCATCTGCGCGAGCGTGCCGCCCAAGGCATTGACCCGCGCCGCGCCGCCGCGCGGCGTATTACCCCAGGACCACTGCCAACCGCTCCCGCGGACCCGCACACCGTTGCGGCACTCGCCGCGGACTACCTTGCGCGGCACGTCCGACCGCACCGCAAGCGACCCGAATACGCCGAGAACATCTTAAATCGCGACGTGCTGCCGCACTGGGGCCATCGCGATGCGCGGACGATCGAGCCGCGAGAAGTGATTGCCCTACTCGATGGAATCGTCGATCGCGGCTCCCCCGTTCAAGCGAACCGGGTGTACGGGATCGTGAGCCAGATGTTCCGATACGGCATCCATCGCCAAATCGTCGCCGACACGCCCGTGAAGCTTTTGTATCGACCCGGCGGGCGGGAAAAGCCTCGCCAACGAACGCTATCGGACGACGAACTGCGCATCATCGTTCAAGACCCGCAGCAAGCCTTTCGGCTCGAGCGAACCGGGTACATCGCGATGGCCCCAGTGCGGCAGCACGTCG
>RGUL01000010.1 GCA_010027845.1 Gammaproteobacteria bacterium | reverse complement strand
CGGCGTGATCGCCGGGACGCTCGAGGAAGCCGAGGGCATCGCGCGTCACATCGATGCGGGCGGCGTGAGTCTCAACGATGGCTCGTTGACGGCGATCTGCTACGAAGCCGACAAAAATTCGTTCAAGCTTTCCGGTATGGGTGGTTCACGCATGGGCCCGAGTGGCTACACGCGGTTCTTCCGTAAGAAAGCCATCATTCGCCAGCACGGCGCACCGGCGACCATCGATAACGTCGCCGAGGCGCATGCGCGGCCGCGTTAATCTTCGCTCCACGTTTCAACACCAATCAGGACAACGGTCATGCAAGAACAAGGACTGCCGGAAATCAAATTCGACGTGCAGGGACTCTACCGCGAGGAAGTGTTCACCGATCGACGGGCCGGCACCTTGCGGCGCATGACGCCCGTATCGGTCGACGGCAGCGTCGATGCGTCACGTCCGGTGTTGTACGCCGGTCAGACGCAATTGTTGACGCCGGGTGGCGTGCTGCCGCTCGGCTTCGAGATCGAAGCCAAAGATCTCGCCGAAGCGATCGAGAAGTTCCCGGCGGCGGTCAAGATCGCGCTCGAAGAAGCGATTGAAGAGGCGCGTGAGATGCGTCGTGAAGCGGCCTCGCGCATCGTCGTGCCCGATGCGGCCGGCGGACTCGGCGGCGGCGGTAAGATTCAACTCTGACGGCGCGCGCCGTCAATCGCGGTCGAGCAGGCGCCGATAAAGTTCGGCGAATTCGCCGGGGCTACGCACGGCGACCCGCATGTCGCGTAGCAAACCGTCGGAGAGATCGTAGATCACGCCGTGCACTTCCAGCGGCTTGCCGCGATCCCAAGCACTCTGCACGATGGTGGTTTCGCCGACGTTGAGCACTTGCTCGATGACGTTCAATTCGCACAGCCGGCGTTGTCGCGCGCGATCGTCCGGCAGCGCATCGAGCTGCGCGCGGTGCTTGCGCATCACGTCTTGCACGTGACGTAACCAATTGTCGATCAACCCGAGTCGATCGTTACGTAAGGCCGAATTCACGCCACCACAACCGTAGTGACCGCAGACGATCACGTGTTCGACGTCGAGCACGTCGACCGCATATTGCAGTACCGAGAGGCAGTTGAGATCGGTGTGCACCACGACGTTGGCGACGTTGCGGTGTACGAACAGCTCGCCCGGGTCGAGGCCGACGATTTCGTTGGCCGGCACGCGACTGTCGGCGCAACCGATCCAAAGATAGTCGGGCGATTGCTGGCCGACGAGTCGCTCGAAGAATCGCGGGTCCTCGCGCAGGCGAGCGTCCGCCCAATCGCGATTACGTTCGAAAAGATGTGCGAGCGAATTCACTTGCTGGAAATCCCCGTGGTCGATGGTTCGCGCAGCGCGGCGTCGAAAAATCTTTGAATGGTGGCGTAGCCGTGCGGGCCGGTGCCTTTGAAGCGCAATAACCCGTGCTTGCTGCCCGGATAGAGGACGCTGTCGTACTGCTTGTTCAAATCTTGCAGGCGCTTGAAGAGTGCCGTGCTGTTGGTGAGCAAAACGTTGTCGTCGGCCATGCCGTGCATGATCAACAACGGACCACGCAAGTTCGCGGCGTGGGTCATGACCATCGAGTCACGATAGCCCTGCGGATTGTCGGCGGGCGTGCCCATGTAGCGTTCGGTGTAGTGCGTGTCGTAGAGCCTCCAGTCCGTGACCGGGGCGCCGGACACGCCGGCGGTGAAGTGCTCGGGCGCGCGCACCATGCACATTAACGCCATGTAGCCGCCGTAACTCCAACCGAACACCCCGACGCGGTTCGCATCCACGTACGGTAGGGTGCGCAGGAAGTCGACGCCACGCACTTGATCTTCGACCTCGACGTTGCTCAAACGTCGGTGGATCGCCCCCTCAAAGCGCGTGCCGCGAAAGCCGGCGCCGCGATTGTCGAGCGTGAACACCACATAGCCTTGCTGCGCCAAATATTGATCGAAATAGCCACCCCAAGCGCGGCGGACGTTTTGATTGCCGGGGCCGCCGTAAACACTGACGATCACCGGGTATTTGCGTCCCGGTTGCAGTGCGGGCGTGAGCAATTTGTAGTGCAGCGTCTGGCCGTCTGCGGCCGTCAACGTGCCGAACTGCGTGGGGCGATGCGCGGCGAGGTAGGGCGCGTAGGGATGCTGGGCATCGAGTTCGTTCGCCACCAGCGTCGCGAGTCGGCTGCCGTCGCGCTTGCGCAGCGTGAGTGACGGCGGTCGCTCGGGATTCGAGAACGTGTCGAGCCAGTTGCCACCGCGCGGCGCCATCGCCACCGAATGCCAGCCCGCGCCCTCGCTCAAACGCCGCACGCCGGCGTCGATGCGCCGCGGGTCGCGTTGCTGTCCCGCGTAAGAAGCGACGTACAGATGTCGATCGATCGGCGTGTCGCGATTGGCGACGAAGTAGACGAGTTCACGTTCCTCGTCGATCCATTTCACGGCGCGTTCACGGCCGTCGCCCACCACCATCCATTCGCCGGCGGTGATCGGTCGAATCAAGCGGCCGTTCAGGTCGCGCAATTCGAGATGCCGAAAGCCGCTGCGGTCCGATGCCCAAAGAAATGCCGGCCGGCGCTTCAAGAAGGCGAGTTCCTCGTGCAGCGGCACCCAAGTGTCCGAGCGCTCGACCAGCAGCGTGCGCGCGGCGCCCGATTGCACGTCGACCGCGAGCAGCTCCAAGGTTTTTTGATCACGCGAGTGTCGTTGCACGGCCACTTGCCGACCGTCCGGAAACCAATCGACTCGCGCGAGGTAGCCGTCGCCGGCCGCCGCCGCGTCGAGTTTGCGTGCAGGGGTATTGCCCGCAATCTCCGCAACCAAAAGTTCGACGCGAGCGTTGGGTCGGCCCGCCGCCGGATATCTTTGCCGAACGACCTTCACACCGTCGGCGAAAATCTCGAAGCGTTCGACTTCGTCGACCGTCGACTCGTCGACGCGCGTGTAAGCGATGCGCGTGCCGTCGGGTGACCACCAATAGCCCGTGCTGCGATCCATTTCCTCTTGGGCGATGAACTCTGCCGTGCCGTAGGACACGAGTGCACGGCCGTCGCTGCTGACCGCGCGTTCGGCGCCGGTCGACAAATCGATGACGTACAAATTTTGGTCGCGGACGAAGCTCACGCGCCGCCCGTCCGGTGAGAATCGCGCGTCCGTCTCCGCCTCCGCGGTGCTGGTCAGGCGGCGCACCGGTGAGCGACCGGCCGGGGCGCGCAAGTCGTAGATAAACAAATCGCCGGCGAGCGGCAGCAGCAACGAATTACCGTCGCTCGAGAATTCGTAATCGACGATGCCGGCGAGCGAGGAGGTGCGTTGTCGTTCGCGCCGCGCTTCTTCCTCCGGCGACAGCCGCCCTTCGTCCGCGACCAGCGCCGCGGAGTCGACTAGGCGCCGCCGTTCGCCCGTCGCGACGTCGAGTGCCCAAAGATCCAGCCGATCTTTAGCCTCGGGCTTGCCTTGCAGGAAAGTGACGAGTTTGCCGTCCGGTGAAAAGCGCATGCGGCGCAACGAGGCACCGGCGAGTTCGGGGCCGTCGAACAAGCGCGCGATCGTGAGTCCGCTGGCGGGCGCCGAGGTGGCGAGTGTCGCGGCCGCAGCCAGTGCGACGGCGGTCAAGCGAGCGAGAAACGAGGGGCGTAGGCAACCCTGCATGGCGCAGCACACTCCGTTAACATTTCGGCCGGCGTCGCGACCGCAGTGGTCGGGCAGTTTAGAGAGGATCATGCATCATCGCCACCGCTTGCAGCGCCTTGCGCGCCCCTTCTGCATCGTATCGCTCATCATGACGCTCGGCGCGTGTAGCAGCCCGCAGCGGCTCGCCTATCCGACCGTCGCCCGCGGCGAGGTGGTCGACGTCTATCACGGTACGGTCGTCGCTGATCCTTATCGCGCGCTCGAAGATTTGCGCGCGCCGGCGACCCAAGAATTTGTGCGAGCACAAAACGCACTCGCGCAGCCTTGGCTCGAAAATTTGCCGCAACGCGAGCGACTGCGCACGCGGCTCACCGAAATTTGGAACCACGAGCGCACCGGCGTGCCGCGCGCCAAAGGCGGGCGGCTGTTCTTCACGCGTAACGACGGGCGTCAAAATCAAAGTATTTTGTACGTGCTCGACGCCGCCGACGCCGCGCCGCGCGTGCTGTTCGATCCGAACGTCGCGAGCAGCGATGCGACCGTCGCGCTCGCTCGTTTCCAGCCGTCGCCCGACGGCAAGACGCTCGCTTATTCGCTCTCGGATGGCGGCACCGATTGGGAAATCTGGAAATTCCGCCGCGTCGTCGACGGCGTCGATCTCGTCGACGAACTGCGCTACACCAAATTTTGGGAGGTCTCTTGGGCGCCCGACGGCTCCGGCGTGTACTACAGTCGCTACGCTGCGAAGGCCGACGATCCTGCGCACGGTGACGATCATGCGCAGCCCGCCGTGTATTTTCATAAACTCGGTGAAGCGCAGCGCGACGACCGCTTGATCTACACCGTGCGTGGTAGTCGGACGCGCACACCGTCGGCGGACGTGTCCGAAGACGGGCGTTGGTTGTTCGTGACGCTGTTCGACGGTTACGAAACCAACGGCATCGACGTGCTCGATCTGCGTGATCCGGGTGCGACGCCACGCACCGTGTTCGGCGCGTGGGACGCCAACTATTCGCTTCGCGGCAGTGACGGCGACACGCTTTTCGTGCAAACGACCAATGCTGCGCCGCGCGGTCGGCTGATCGCCGTCGACGTGCGTAACCCGGCGCCGAGCGCCTGGCGTGAACTCGTCCCACAACGCGACTACACCCTCGAAGATTCGCACTTCGTCGGCGGTCGCCTGTTACTGCGATACGTGCGCGACGCGCACGGCATTGCGCAGGTGTACGACCGCGACGGTCGTTGGCTGGCCGACGTGCCGGTGCCGGGGCTCGGGACCTTGACGGGCTTCGACGGTAGCGGTCGCGATCGCGAAACGTTTTTTTCGTTCACCGATTACGTCACGCCCGGGCGCGTTTTTCGTCTCGATCTGAGCGATCTGACCGTGCACCCGTTCGCCACGCCGAAACTCGCCGCTGACGTGACGCCGTACGTCACCGAGCAAGTGTTCGCGACCAGTCGTGATGGTACGCGCGTGCCGCTGTTCATCACCCACCGTCGCGATCTCGTCAAAGATGGCACCACGCCGACGCTGCTCTACGGCTACGGCGGCTTCAATATTTCGACCACACCGACGTTTCGTGCGCCGGTGCTCGCATGGTTGGAGATGGGTGGAATCTACGTGGAGGCGAATCTGCGCGGTGGCGGCGAGTACGGCGAGGCTTGGCATCGCGCCGGCACCAAAACTCAAAAGCAAAACGTGTTCGACGATTTCATCGCCGCCGCGGAATTTTTGATTGCGAATCGCTACACGCAGCCGGCGAAGCTCGCGATCTCCGGTCGCAGCAACGGCGGCTTGTTGGTCGGCGCTACGCTGTTGCAACGTCCCGAGCTGTTCGGCGCCGCGTTGCCGGCGGTCGGCGTGCTCGACATGCTGCGCTATCACACCGCGAGTTCCAACGCGCGGCAATGGTCATCCGATTACGGTCTCGCTGATAACCCCGAAGATTTCCAGGCGTTGCGCGCCTACTCACCGGTGCACAACGTGCGTAGCGGACGCTGCTATCCGGCGACGCTGGTCACGACCGCCGATCGTGACGATCGTGTCGTGCCGTGGCACAGCTACAAATTCGCCGCGGCCTTACAGCAGGCACAAAGCTGCGACAAGCCGGTGCTGATCCGCATCGAAACCCGCGCGGGGCATGGCGCCGGCAAGCCGTTGTGGATGCAGATTGACGACTTCGCCGATCAGTACGCGTTCGTCGCGCACGCGCTCGGCATGCGCGGATTTTAGACTTTCGCGCTCGGACGGGCGGCGATCGCCGCTTGCCAACGCGCAAGATGCGTTTGCTCGGGTTGTACGCGAATACCCGACGGCTTGCCGAAATCGAGGGTCGTGTAGGCGACGATGTCGGCGAACGAAAACCGCTCGCCGCCCATGAATTCGCGCGTCGCGAGCATCGCATCGAAGCGCGCCCATTCGGCGAGCACCTGTTGCCGGGCGAGGTCCGCGTACTGCGGCACTTGAGTGATGCGCCCCGCCCAAAATTTGTGGCCGTGACGAAATGCCTGCGTGGTCGGCACGTAAATGCGAAACATGATTTGCAGCACGAGTGCATCGAGCTGCGCGCGCTCCAGCGTATCGCGACCGAGCAGTGCGGGTTCCGGGTGTAGCGTTTCGAGATAGCGACAGATCGCGAGCGACTCGGTGAGTCGAGTGCCATCGTCGAGCTCTAGCACGGGCACTTCACCGACCGCATTGATCGCCAAAAAATTTTCCTGACCGGTTTCGCCGGCGGCGATGTCGACCGATACCGTCGGGATGCTCAAGCCTTTTTCGGCGAGGAACATCCGCACCCGTCGCGGGCTGGGTGCAAACGGTGCATCAAAGAATTTCACGACGGACGCTCGCCGGCGGCGGGCGTCGCCTCGCGCAAATCGAGGTCGTCGATCGACTCGCCCGGAATCACGTGACTTTCGGTGAGCCAGGCACCGAGATCAACCATACGGCAACGCTCCGAGCAAAAAGGCCGAAACGGAAACCCGTCGTTCCACTCGATCGGGCGCGAGCAGGACGGGCACTTCATCGTTAGCTACAGCAGACGATTTCAAACGGCACGTCGGCGTCGGTTTGACGTGGTCGTTCCATCAAGCCGTTCCACACCACGAAACGCACGCTTGAGCGATAGTGACTACCGCTGATTTCCGGGTAGACACCGAGATCGCCGCCCACCAGCACGCGCAGCAACTGCACCGGCGAGTCGCGCTCGAACGTGATGTGGAAGATCCCGCCGCTCGCCACTTCGCTGCGAACCTTGCCGCCTTGACGCGTGAGCCACAACAACTCGGCGATGGCATCACACAGTGGGCGCAACATTGCGAGCCAACGCGCCAGCACTTCCTCGCGCGTTTCGGCCGTGCGACTTAACCAATAATAAAAATCCGGTAAGTCAAATTCGCAGGTGCCGCCGGGAATCGAACTGCGATGGCGCACTGCGGCGAGAAACGCCGAGTCGCGCAGCGGTTGCAGGAACGTCGAGCCCGCACCCAGCAGATCGGTGCGTAGGCGCGAGAGGTTGGCGATCACGCTGCGCAGTCGCTCCACGTCGACGCCCGGACGTCGTTGATACTCCGTGAGCATCGAGATCTGCCGCTCGAGTTCTTTGAGCACGTCGGCGCGCATGTCGGCGCGGGTCACGATCGCGAGTAGGTCGAGCAAACTCGTCACCGCGGCACGCGAACTCCACTGGCTGTGCGAGTGGGCGTGAAATAGCGCTTGGTTGTAGAGGAAGTCGATGCGCAGGTAAGAGCGCATCCGCTCGTTGAGGGGTTGTTCGAATACGAGCGGCTTATCTGCAGCCGCGGCTGCGCTTTCGCCCTTTTGCGACGCACCCTCCCTCATCACACTATTCTGCGGGTGATGACCGCGCCCCGGCAACCCGCGCGGCCTCCGAATATCGTCGGTGTAGGGCTTCGACCCGGGCCTCGAGCGCCCCGAGATCGCCGTCGTTGACGATCACGTCGTCGGCGATCGAGAGGCGCGCGGCCCGCGTCGCCTGCACGGCGAGGATTGCCCGCGCCGCCGCCGCGTCGGTTCGATCGCGCGCCATGACACGCTGCAACTGCAATTCTTCCGGACAATCGACCACCAGCACGCGATCGAACTCTGCCGCCCGGCCGCCCTCGGCCAGCAACGGAATCATGAATATTTGATACGGACCGCCGCTCGCCGCTGCGCGCTCGGCCATCGCAGCGCGGATGCGCGGGTGGGTGATCGCCTCTAGATCGCGGCGCGCCGTCGCATCGGCGAACACGATCGAGCGCAACGCGCGACGGTCGATGCTGCCGTCCGCCGCGACCAGTGCCGCGCCGAAGCGCGCCACGACCGCATCGAAGCCGCTCGTGCCCGGCGCGACCACTTCGCGCGCCAGCTGATCGCTGTCGAGCACCGTGATGCCGCGACGCTCGAAGGCGGCCGCCACCGTCGACTTGCCGCTCGCGATGCCACCGGTCAATGCGATGCGTAAAGGTTGCGTCACGTCGTCAACCAAAAGTCATCACGAGCCAACCGGCCGCGGCGAGGAACGGGCCGAACGGAATCGGCTGATTGCGATCACGACCGAAGACGAAGATGCCGATCAAGCCGACGATCGAACCGGCGATCGCCGCCAACAACACGATCGGCAAGATCGCCTGCGTACCGAGCCAGGCGCCGAGCGCGGCCAAAAGTTTGAAGTCACCGTAGCCCATGCCCTCTTTGCCGGTTAGCAGGCGAAACGCGTGATAAACGCTCCACAAAGACAGATAGCCGGCGATTGCGCCCAAAATCGCTTGCGAGGGATCGATGCCGGGCGCGAGCGGTGCGAACACGCTCGCCGCGAGGCCGAGCCAGAGCAATGGCAGCGTCAATTGATCGGGTAAATATTGCGTATCGAAATCGATCATCGCGAGCGCGATCAAAAATCCCGTGACCAGCAACGCATCGAGTAACGATAGGTCGAACGGCAGGCGTGCGGCGACGATTGCGAACGCGAGCGCCGTGCCGATTTCGACAAGGGGATAGCGCGCGCCGATCGGCGTGGCGCAACTCGCGCAGCGACCACGCAGCGCGAGCCAACTGATCACCGGCACCAGATGCCGTGCACGGATCGGTGCGAGGCAGTGTGGGCAATGTGAGCGCGGTTCGATGACATTGAAGGGCGGTGTCGCCTCGCTCGGTGTCGCCTCGCTCGGTATCGCCTCGGTCGGTGTCGGCGCGCTCTGCAATGCCCATTCGCGCTCGAGCATCAGCGGCACGCGACGTATCACCACGTTCAAAAAACTGCCGACGAGTAGCCCGCCGAGACCTGCGAGCAAGATGGTTTCAGGGGCTCCGAATGCAGCCGTGAACATGAGATCTCCCGCTGGTGGAGGTTCCCTCTGGCCCCCGATTCCGCGACAATGGGAGTTTAGTCCAGCGACGACGGGTCACCCGATGAATCTTCACGAATACCAAGCCAAACAAGTGTTTTCTGCCTATGGCATTCCGGTGCCGAGTGGCCACGTGGCGGCCACAGCCGAAGAAGCCGTGCAAGCTGCGCAGCAACTCGGCGGCAGCGTGTGGGTGGTGAAAGCGCAGGTGCACGCGGGTGGTCGTGGCAAGGCGGGCGGCGTGAAACTCGCGCGCGATCTCGACGCGGTGCGTGCCGCTGCCAAAGGCATGCTCGGCACGCGACTGGCGACCAAGCAGACGGGGCCCGAGGGTTTGCCGGTCGGCAAGGTCTACGTCGAAACCGGCTCGGCGATCGAGCGCGAAATCTATCTCTCGCTCACGCTGAATCGCGAAAAAGGTCGTCTCGCGATGATCGGTTCTGCAGCGGGCGGCATGGACATCGAAGAAGTCGCGGCGCACACGCCCGAAAAAATCACCACGGTCAACATTCACCCGGCGGCGGGCTTGCAGCCCTACCAATGTCGTCGAATGGCGTTCGCGCTCGGCTTTAAAGGGGCGCAAATCGCCGAGTTCCAAAAAATCGCGATGGCGCTCTACCAACTCACGCTCGACAAAGACGCGAGCTTGGTCGAAGTTAACCCTTTGATCGTGACCAAAGAAGGGCACCTCGTCGCGCTCGATGCGAAGATCAACATCGACGCAAACGCCGTCTACCGACAAAAAGCGCTCGAAGAAATGCGCGACGAGTCGCAGGAAGATCCGATGGAACTTGCCGCGAGTCGTCACGATCTTAACTACGTCTCGCTCGACGGCGACATCGCTTGCATGGTTAACGGCGCCGGACTCGCGATGGCGACCATGGACGTCATCAAACTGCACGGTGGTTCGCCCGCGAACTTCCTCGACGTCGGTGGTGGCGCAACCGCCGAACGCGTCACCGCGGCGTTCAATTTGATTCTCTCGAACCCGAAAGTGCGCGGCATCCTCGTCAATATTTTTGGCGGCATCGTGCGCTGCGATCTGATCGCTGAGGGCGTGATCACCGCCGTGAAGGCGGTGGGGGTGAAAGTGCCGGTGATCGTGCGACTCGAAGGCACCAATGCCGAGAAGGCGCGCGAGATGCTCGCGCAGAGCGGCCTCAAAGTGACCGCTGCCACCGACCTCACCGACGCGGCCAAAAAAGCCGTCGCCGCAGTGCGCTGAAACACCGAATCAGGACCCGATAATGAGTATTCTCGTCAATAAGAACACGCGCGTAATTTGCCAGGGCTACACCGGTAAGCAAGGCACTTTCCACTCCGAACAATGCATCGCATACGGCACGCAAGTCGTCGGTGGCGTTACGCCCGGTCGCGGCGGCGAGCGTCATCTCGATCGGCCCGTGTTCGATACGGTGCACGATGCCGTCAAAGAAACCGGCGCCAATGCGAGCATGATCTACGTGCCCGCCGGGTTCGCAGCCGATGCGATTCTCGAAGCCGCGGACGCCGGCATCGAACTCGTGGTGTGCATCACCGAAGGTATTCCGGTCAACGACATGGTGCGCGTGAAAGCCGCACTCGCCGGCACGAAGGTGAAACTCATCGGGCCGAACTGCCCGGGTGTGATCACGCCGGGCGAATGCAAGATCGGCATCATGCCGGGCTTCATCCACAAGCCCGGTTGCATCGGCATCGTGTCGCGCTCCGGCACGCTCACCTACGAAACCGTATTCCAGACCACCAACAACGGTCTCGGTCAGAGCACCTGCGTCGGCATCGGTGGCGATCCGGTGCGCGGCCTGAATTTCGTCGAGGTGCTCGAGCTGTTCCAAAACGATCCGCAGACCGAAGGCATCATCATGGTCGGCGAGATCGGTGGCAGCGACGAAGAAGCCGGTGCGGATTTCATCAAACGTCACGTCACCAAGCCCGTGGTCGCGTACATCGCCGGTGTCACCGCGCCGCCGGGCAAGCGCATGGGTCACGCGGGTGCCGTAATCGCCGGTGGCAAGGGCACGGCGGCCGACAAATTCCGCGCGCTCGAAGCAGCGGGTGTGCGCACCGTGAAATCGCCGGCCGATCTCGGCGCGGCGATGAGCGAGCAACTGCGCAAGCGTTGAGACGCACGCCGAGCGGGGCATCACCAGCGTGACCGCAACGCTCAAAGTCGCACTCGCCCAAGCGAATTTTTTAGTCGGCGACGTCGGCGGCAACGCCGATCGGGTGATCGAGCTTGCCTCGCGTGCCGCCCGCGCCGGCGCGGACGTCGTGGCATTTCCGGAACTCGCGCTCGCCGGCTATCCACCCGAAGATCTGCTGTTCCATCGTGGATTCCGCCGGCAGATCGATGCCGCACTCGAGCGCGTGCGTGCCGCGAGTGGCACGACTGCGATTTTGGTCGGCCATCCTGAATACACCGCGAGCGGCATCTTCAATTCGGCGACGTGGTACGCGGGCGGCGAAGAGCAAGTGCGGCATCGTAAGTCTTGCTTGCCGAACTATCGCGTCTTCGACGAAAAGCGTTATTTCCTCGCCGGTGCGCAGGCGACCGTGATCGAGCATCGAGGCTTTCGCATCGGCGTGCTCGTTTGCGAGGATATTTGGGAGCCCGGCCCCGCGCAGCTCGCCAAAGCACAGGGCGCGGAACTTTTGTTGGTGCTCAACGCCTCGCCGTTCGAGTTGCACAAGCAGGCGCAGCGCGAGCGAGTGGTGCGCGAGCGCATCGCCGACGTGCGCTTGCCGGTCGCCTACGTGAATCTCGTCGGCGGCCAAGACGAACTCGTGTTCGACGGTCAGTCCTTCGCGATGAACGCCGCGGGTGAAATCGTGCTGCGCGCGAGCGCGTACGACGAGGCTGTGTCTTTGATCGAATTCGTGCGCGATGCGGCGGGCGGTGTTGCGTTGCGGGCCGTGTCCGCACCGGCGCTCGCGCCGGAGTTGTCCGACGAGGCGAGCATCTATTCCGCACTCGTGCTCGGCGTGCGCGACTATGTCGTTAAGCACGGCTTTCCGGGCGTCGTACTCGGTTTGTCCGGTGGCATCGACTCCGCATTGACGCTGGCGATCGCCGTGGATGCGCTCGGGGCGGACAAAGTTCAGGCTGTTATGATGCCGTCGCGCTACACCGCCGACATGAGTCGTGAAGACGCGGCAGAACAAGCCCGTGCGCAGGGTGTGCGCTACAGCGTGATTCCCATCGAAGGCATGTTCGCCGCGACTCTCGGTGCGCTCGAGGCGGAATTCGCCGGTCGGCCCGTCGATGCCACCGAGGAGAACATCCAATCTCGCTGCCGCATGCAGATTTTGATGGGCATCTCGAACAAGACCGGCAAGATGTTGTTGACCACCGGCAACAAGAGCGAGATGGCTGTCGGTTACGCGACCTTGTACGGTGATATGGCCGGCGGTTTCGCGCCGATCAAAGATTGTAGCAAGCTCATCGTCTATCGCTTGGCGGCCTATCGAAACTCTTTGGGCGCGGTCATCCCGCAGCGCGTCATCGATCGTCCGCCGTCTGCCGAGTTACGCCCCGATCAAAAAGACAGCGATTCGTTGCCGCCCTATGAAATCTTAGATCCCATACTCGAGAGCTTCATCGAGGATGACCTCGCCGTCGACGAGATCGTCGCGCGCGGTTTCGATCGCGCGACTGTCGGACGCGTGCTCGATCTCGTCAAACGCACTGAGTACAAGCGACGACAAGCGCCGCCGGGTGTGCGGATTTCGCGCCGCGCATTCGGTCGCGATTGGCGGTATCCGATTACGAACGGGTATCGAAGGTAGGTTTTTGGAAGGGTGGCGGGGCGGCATGCCTCTTCCCACGGGGCCGCAAATCCACATCCCTGTGAGCTCGGCGCGCGCCATCCGTGGCGCGCGACGCCCCGTGGGAAGAGGCATGCCACCGCGCCACACGACCGAAAACTTGAGAGTGGGAAAGTTCTGTGCGGTTCCGACCTCCGCTCGCTTTTCGACTGGCCGCTATTGCGCCAATCCGTGCGATCCGCCAACGCGCGCGCCGAGCCCACACGGACGTGGTTTTGGCGTCCCCGGGAAAGTGAGTGGTACGGCGCGCGACGAATGCCGCGCGTGATTAACGCCGCGCGCGATTAGCGCGTCACGCGATACGTCAGCCCCAAAACTTCCACCACGGGTGCTGACCCGTTTTCGGTGCCGGCTCTTTGGAGTCGCCGCGGAAGTTCGCGTCGTAGACGCTGCGGCTTTGGTCGGCGAGTTCCTTCATACCGAGTTTGTCGTACGACTCGATCATGATCTCGAGCGCTTCACGCACCGCCGGTGCGCCGTCGTACTGCTCGATGCATTCTTTAGCGCGACGCGCAGCGGCGATCCAAGCGCCGCGCTTGACGTAATAGCGCGCGACGTAGATTTCGTAATCGGCGAGGCGATTGCGCAGTTGGATCATGCGTCGGCGTGCATCGTGCGCGTACTCGCTCTTCGGATATTCCTCGACGACTTTGCGGAACGAGTTGAACGATTTGCGCGCGGTCTGCGGCGGTCGCGCATCGAGGTCGACCTTCAACCACCGCTCGAGGAAGTTCGCCGAGCGCTCGAAATCGACCATGCCTTTGATGTACCAGGCGTAGTCGATGCGCGGGTGCGTCGGGTTTTCGCGAATGAAGGTGTCGGCCTGATCGATCGCCGACTCGCTCTCGCGGCCTTTGTAATAGGCGTAGATCAGATCGAGACGCGCTTGACGTCCCTCGTTCGAAAACGGAAAGCGTGTGACCAACAACTCGTACAAGCGAATCGCGTTGTCGTAGTCCTGGTTGTCGAGACTGGTGTGGGCGCGTTGATAGACGGCCGCGGGACCGCCTTTGGCCGGGTCGAGGTCGCGACTCGACTTACACGCGCCGAGCAGGGCCAAGGCGCCCATCGAGACGGCGAGGGCAGTGGTGCGCCACGCGGAACGAACCGGTGGTCTTGAGGTCGTATGCGGGGCGCTCATGGCCGGGCATTATAGCCGAGTCGACCCGCGCCGCCCGGAACGCGAACGCTTGCAAGCAGAAGAGACATCGCTCGAATTCGAGATCCCCGCTACGAGTGCCGGCGAGCGGCTGGACGTCGTGCTCGCGCAGCTCGCACCACAATTCTCGCGGTCGCGGCTGCAGCAATGGATCGAAGCGGGACGGGTGACGCTGGACGGCGCGATCCCGCTGCGTCGCGTGCGGCTCTTGGGTGGCGAGCGCGTCGTAATTCGTCCGATTTTCGCGCCCGACGAACGTGTGGTCGCGGGTCCTGCTGCGGTGCCGTTCGAGATCGTCCACCAAGACGCCAGCATTTACGTCATCGCGAAACCCGCCGGGCTCGTCGTGCATCCGGGCGCGGGTATTCGCTTGGGTACGCTGCAAAACGCCTTGCTGCAACACGATCCCTTACTTGCGCGCGTACCGCGCGCGGGCATCGTGCATCGCTTGGACAAAGATACTTCGGGTTTGATGATGGTGGCGCGCACGCCGCTCGCGCAGTCGGTGCTCGTGAAGGCGCTCGCCGCACACGACGTCGAGCGCGAATATCTCGCGCTCTGCGACGGCCTCGTCACCGGTGGTGGCACGATCGCCGAGCCGATCGGTCGACATCGCACGCAGCGCACGCGCATGGCCGTGCGCGCCGATGGTCGCGAGGCGATCACGCACTACCGTATCGAGCATCGCTACGCCGCGCACACGCTGCTGCGCGTGCGACTTGAGACCGGACGCACGCATCAAATTCGCGTGCACCTGACGCACGTCGGGCATCCGATCGTGGGCGATCCGGTCTACGGTGGTCGGCGGCGTTTGCCGGCGGGCGCGACGCCGACGGTGATCGCCGCGCTGCAAAGCTTCGAACGGCAAGCGCTGCACGCCGCGCGCCTGCAATTCGCGCATCCGAAATCCGGCCGCAGTATGACCTTCGAAACGCCGTTGCCGGCTGATTTTCAAAATTTATTGACCGTGATCGACGGCGCGCCGGTGAGTGCTCGACGCAAATGAGTGTGTCGTTTCTAGAGCCGCAGTGGGCAGTGCCGAGCGCCGTGCGCGCCGCGTTCAGTTTGCGCTCGGGTGGGACGAGTGCAGCACCGTGGAATTCTTTGAATCTCGGGGCGCACGTCGGTGACGACCCGCTCGCGGTGCGCGACAATCGCGCGCGCTTACGCCACGCGTTGCGACTGCCCGCCGAACCGGTGTGGCTCGACCAGGTGCATGGCACCGACGTGTGCGTCGTCGAGGGCGAAGCACTGTTGACGCCGCGCGCCGATGCAATCGTGACGCGTGCGGCGAACGTCGTGCTCGCCATCATGGTCGCCGATTGCTTGCCGATTTTATTGACCACCGACGACGGTTCGGTGCTCGCCGCCGCGCATGCCGGTTGGCGCGGGCTCGCGGCGGGCGTGCTCGAAAAGACGATCGTCGCGATGCAGACACCGAGTGCGCGCCTACATGCCTGGCTCGGTCCCTGCATCGGCCTCGAACATTTCGAGGTCGGCGCGGAAGTGCGTGCGGCGTTCGTTGCCGCGGGAGATGAAGCAAAGAATTTTCGCCCGAACTCGCAGGGCAAATTTCAATGCGATTTGGTCGCCATCGCGCGGGAGCGACTCGCGCGACTCGGCGTCGCGTCCGTGACCGGTGGGCAGTGGTGTACGGCGGCGGATCCCGTGCGCTTCTATTCGCACCGGCGCGACCAGCGCACCGGACGGATGGCCGCTTTGCTCTGGCGCGAGGGCTGATCACGTCCGTGGGTGGGGCGCTGCGCGCCAGTGAGCCGTAAGCGTTATAATATATCGCTCGTATGTCCGACCTCGCCGCCATCGTCGCGTTCACCACCTTGGGTGGGGTCGCAAGCGCCGTACTCGCCGGCGTCGTGCTGTTTTTGAATCGTGCGCAGCGCGAGCGGTTCATGCCGCATCTCGTGAGTTTTGCGACCGGCGCGTTGCTCGGCACGGCGCTGCTCGCGCTCGTGCCGCACGCCGTCGAGCGCGCGGGCATCGAGCACGTGCACGATGTCGGCATTGCGCTGCTCGCCGGCATCGGAACGTTCTTTGTACTCGAGAAATTCTTGCTCTGGCAGCACTGCCACACCGAAGACGTCGAGTCGCATGCGGCACACGAACACCACCGCCACGACGCTTCCGCGTGGATCATGCTAGCCGGCGACGGGCTGCATAATTTCATCGACGGTGTGTTGATCGCGGCCGCGTTTCTCACCGATTTTCATCTCGGCATCGTCACGGCGCTCGCCATCATGGCGCACGAGATTCCGCAGGAAGTCGGTAATTTCGCGGTGTTGTTGCAGGCCGGATTCAGCCGCACGCGGGCACTCGTGCTCAATATTTTGGTGGGACTCGCAGCCGTACTCGGCGGCATTTTCGGTTGGTATGCGTTGCGCACCGCGATGGCGCTGCAGCCGTATGCACTCGCGCTCGCCGCGGCGAGTTTGTTGTACGTCGCGGTGGCCGACCTGATCCCCGGGCTGCATCGGCGCACCGATCTGCGCACCGGCCTCACGCAAGTGCTGTGGATCGTGATCGGCGTGTTGGTGGTCGTGTTCGCGGAATCACAGTTGCACGACTGAGTCGCCGTTCGTCGCCGCCCGTCGCGGGGGCTGGCCGCAGGGCTTGAAACGGTCCACCCAGCCCTCATTTCTCGCTTTATCCGCACACATGCCGGGAGGCGTGCACCATGCGCCAAGACAAATTCACGTCGCGATTCATGCAGGCTTTGGGCGAGGCCCAGTCGCTCGCCGTCGGCCGCGACCACCAAATCATCGAGCCCGCCCACGTGCTGCTCGCACTCATCGACCAACAGGGTGGCTCGGTGCGTCCGGTGCTGCAAAAAGCGGGCGGCAATTTGCAGCGCCTGCGCAGCGATCTTGGCGAAGCGCTCGAGCGCATGCCGAAAGTGCAAGGCACGCCCGGCGAACTGCACACCTCGAACGATCTGACCAAACTACTCAACGTCACCGACAAGATCGCGCAGACCAAGGGCGATCAATATATTTCCAGCGAATTGTTCTTGCTCGCGGCCTACGAAGATCGTGCGCTGCTCGCACGACTTTTGAAGGACGCGGGTTTCGCGCGTGGCGCAGTCGAGAAGGCGGTGGACGACGTGCGCGGTGGCGAGCGCGTGCAAGATGCGAACGCCGAAGAGAGCCGGCAGGCACTCGAGAAATACACCATCGATCTCACCAAGCGTGCGACCGACGGTAAACTCGACCCGGTCATCGGTCGCGACGACGAGATTCGACGCACGATCCAGGTGCTGCAACGCCGCACCAAAAATAATCCGGTGCTGATCGGTGAGCCCGGCGTCGGCAAGACCGCGATCGTCGAAGGGCTTGCGCTGCGCATCGTGAACGGCGAGGTTCCCGAGAGTCTGCGCAACAAAAGAATCCTCGCGCTCGACATGGGTGCCCTGATCGCCGGGGCGAAGTTCCGCGGTGAATTCGAAGAGCGCTTGAAAGGCGTGCTCAACGATCTCGCCAAACAAGAAGGGCAGGTGATTCTGTTCATCGACGAGCTGCACACGATGGTCGGTGCGGGCAAGGCCGAGGGCGCGATGGACGCCGGAAACATGCTGAAGCCCGCGCTCGCGCGTGGTGAATTGCACTGCGTCGGCGCGACCACGCTCGACGAATATCGCAAGTACATCGAAAAAGACGCAGCGCTCGAGCGCCGCTTCCAAAAAGTTTTGGTTGACGAGCCGTCGGTCGAAGACACCATCGCGATTCTGCGTGGTCTTCAAGAGCGCTACGAGGTGCATCACGGCGTCGACATCACCGACCCGGCGATCGTCGCAGCGGCGACGCTCTCGCACCGTTACATCTCCGATCGGCAATTGCCGGACAAGGCGATCGATCTCATCGACGAGGCGGCGGCGCGCATCCGTATGGAGATCGACTCCAAGCCCGAGGCACTCGACAAACTCGAGCGGCGCATCATCCAGTTGAAGATCGAGCAGGTCGCGCTGCAGAAAGAGAAAGACGACGCGACCAAAAAACGACTTGCCACGCTCGAAGAAAGTCTCGCGCAACTCGAGAAAGAATACGCGGACCTCGAAGAAATCTGGAAAAGCGAAAAAGCGACTCTGCAAGGCGGCGCTGCCGTCAAAGAAGAGCTCGACAAAGTGAAATCCGAGCTCGAAGCAGCACGCCGCCGCAGCGATCTCGCGCGCATGGCCGAGTTGCAATACGGCCGCATCCCCGAGCTCGAAAAACGCCTCGCCGATGCGCAGGCCGCCGAGACGCGCGACAACCAGTTGGTACGCAACAAGGTGACCGACGAGGAGATCGCCGAAGTCGTCTCCAAGTGGACCGGCATTCCGGTGTCGAAGATGCTCGAGGGTGAGAAGGAAAAACTGCTGCGCATGGAAGAGGCGCTCGCGCGGCGGGTCGTCGGTCAAGACGAGGCGGTACGCATCGTTTCGAACGCGATTCGACGTTCGCGTGCCGGGCTCGCCGACCCGCGCCGGCCCAACGGTTCGTTTTTGTTTCTCGGTCCAACCGGCGTCGGCAAAACCGAACTTTGCAAAGCGCTGGCCGAATTTTTGTTCGACACCGAAGAGTCGATGGTGCGCATCGACATGTCGGAATTCATGGAAAAGCATTCGGTCGCGCGGCTGATCGGCGCACCGCCGGGCTACGTCGGCTACGAAGAGGGTGGTTATCTGACCGAAGCGGTGCGTCGTCGTCCGTACGCCGTGATCCTGCTCGATGAGGTCGAGAAGGCGCATCCGGACGTCTTCAACGTGTTGTTGCAGGTGCTCGACGACGGTCGCCTCACCGACGGACAAGGTCGTACGGTCGACTTTCGGAATGCGGTCGTGATCATGACCTCGAATTTAGGGTCGCAGGTGATCCAAGAATATGCGGGCGAGCAAAACTACTCGCGAATGAAGAGCGCGGTGATGGAAGTCGTCACGCAAAATTTCCGCCCCGAATTCATCAACCGAATCGACGACATCGTCGTCTTCCATCCGTTGGGTGGTGCGCAAATTCGGGCGATCGTCGACATCCAACTCGGCCTGCTGCGCAAACGTCTGTACGAGCGTGGCATGGAACTCGCGCTCGACGATCGTGCGCGCGATCTGCTCGGCGAGGCGGGCTTCGATCCGGTCTACGGCGCGCGTCCGCTCAAGCGCGCGATCCAGCAACAGATCGAAAATCCGCTCGCGCAGTTGTTGCTGCAGGGCGCGTTCGGTAGCGGGGATCGCATTCGGGTGAGCGTCGGTGAGGAGGGTCGTTTGCTCTTCACCAAGCAGCCACGTTAACAGCCGGTATAATCACGGCGACGGAACGAGGGGTAAGGATGCCGTTTTACGAATACGAGTGCGCCCGCTGCGGTCAGCAGACCGAGGCCATGCAAAAAGTTTCCGATCCGCCGCTGCGTAAATGTCCTGCATGCGGCAAGTCGGCGCTGCGCAAGTTGATGTCTGCGCCGGTATTTCGTTTGAAGGGCTCCGGTTGGTACGAGACCGACTTTAAAACCGACAAAGATCAAAAGCGTAACCTCGCCGGCGATGCGCCGGCGGAGAAGAGCGACGCCAAAGGCGACGCGAAAGGCGAGACCAAGGCGGAGGCCGGCGCCGACGCGAAGTCGGAGGCCAAAAGCGAAACCAAAAACGACGCCAAGGCCGAGACGAAAACCGAGACGAAAGCCGAGAACAAAGCCCCGTCCAAATCGACGGGCTCGGCGAGTTCGAGCAAGTCGAAGGCTAAAACTCGCGCGGCGAAATCCAAGTCCGCACGGCGAGCGCGCCGATGAGCGGCACCGCCAAAGAAAAACTGCTGGCGCACCTCGATCTGCAAGACGAGGTCGGTGCCTTCAGCGACGAGGCGTTCGAAGAACTCGGTCGGCTCGTCGAGGCGATTCGGCTTGAGAACGTCTACGCTGCGCCGCTCGACACGCTCGATAAAGTCGTCGGGCGCTGGGACACCGACTTCGCGCACTTCGGCGGTAAGCACTCGGCCGGCAAACCGAAAGTTCACGACTCCGATCTCAAACTGCAGTCCTTCAATCGCTTTCCCGCCGCGCCGATTCGCGTCACGCGCATCTGCCAAGAGATTTCGCAAGCCGGTAACGCCTACAACAACGTCATCGACTTCATCTGCAGCGACGGCAACACCCGCGGGGTGCTGATCGTCCACGGTCGGTTCCGCCCGGACGAGGAGAATCGGCAGCGATTCCACGTCGAGTTCGTCGCCACCGAGTTGCGGCCGGGCGAGGGTTGCGATGCGCCGGCGCTGCTCGCCGCGCTTGGTTTGGACGCCGCGCAGCCCCTCAAAGTCGATCTGAAACCGCCGCGCCTATATTCCGACGTCGTCTATCTCGACGACGACATCCGCATCAACATCGGTGGCTTGGGCGGCCTCTACCTCATGCGCCGCGCGAGCGACGCACCGGTGTCGATTTGAGTCGGCGCGGTCGCCCGGTTGCGCGGGTGGCGAGCGCTCCGTAACATCCTCGCCCCTTATGCGCACACATTATTGCGGTCAAGTCGACGAGACGCTCACCGGGCAAACGGTGACCGTCGCCGGTTGGGTGCATCGCCGCCGCGATCATGGCGGGGTGATCTTCGTCGATTTGCGCGATCGAGAAGGGCTCGTGCAAGTGGTGTGCGATCCGGATGCCAAAGATTTGTTTGCGATCGCCGAGAGCCTGCGTAACGAATTCGTGGTTAGCATCGAGGGTTTGGTGCGGGCGCGTCCGGAAGGCACTGCCAACGCCAATCTTCGTTCGGGCAAGATCGAGATGCTCGCGCGACGCATCGAATTGTTGAACCGCTCCGAGCCCTTGCCGTTCCAACTCGACGAGAACGTTTCGGAAGAGGTACGTCTCAAATACCGCTACCTCGATCTGCGGCGCGACGTCATGAGTCAGCGGCTGCGCCAGCGTCACGCGATCACGCGCGCGATGCGCAACTATCTCGACGATGCCGGCTTCGTCGACATCGAAACGCCGATGCTCACCAAAGCGACGCCGGAAGGTGCGCGCGACTACTTGGTCCCCTCGCGCACCCACGCCGGAAAGTTCTTCGCGTTGCCGCAATCACCGCAGATCTTCAAACAACTCTTGATGGTCTCGGGCTTCGACCGCTACTACCAAATCGTGCGTTGCTTCCGTGACGAGGACCTGCGCGCCGATCGTCAGCCCGACTTCACCCAGCTCGACATCGAGACCTCGTTCCTCTCGCAGGACGAGATCATGGCGTTGATGGAAGGCTTGATCCGCCACATCTTCAAGACTGTCGCCGACGTTGCGATGCCCGACCCGTTCCCGCGCATGACCTATGCCGAGGCGATTCGTCGTTACGCGAGTGACAAGCCCGATCTGCGGATCGACCTCGAACTCGTCGACGTCGCCGATCTCGTCGCCGATTGCGACTTCAAAGTATTCGCTGGGCCCGCCAAAGACCCGAACGGTCGCGTCGCGGCGCTGCGCGTGCCGGGTGGCGGCAAGCTCACGCGCAAAGAAATTGACGACTACACCGCATACGTCGCACGCTACGGCGCGCGCGGTCTGGCGTACGTCAAAGTCAACGACGTCACCAAAGGACGTGACGGTCTGCAATCACCGATTATCAAATTCCTCTCCGATGCCGCCGTTGCCGGCATTTTGTCGCGCACCGGCGCGGCGAACGACGATCTGATCTTCTTCGGTGCCGACACCACCAAAGTCGTCAACGATTCGCTCGGAGCGCTGCGTTTGAAGGTCGGGCAGGACATGGGCCTGGTGCGTGAAGGTTGGCGGCCGTTGTGGGTGGTCGACTTTCCGATGTTCGAGTACGACGCCGACGACAAACGTTGGGTCGCGATGCACCACCCGTTCACCTCGCCCAAAGATCTCGATGCCGAGAAGCTGCGTGCGAATCCCGGCGCAGCGCTCGCCAAGGCGTACGACATGGTGCTCAATGGCTCCGAAATCGGCGGTGGTTCGGTGCGTATTTTCCAGCAAGATCTGCAGTCGACGGTGTTCGATCTGCTCGGCATCGACGCCGAGGAAGCGCGCCGCAAATTCGGTTTCTTGCTCGATGCACTCAAGTTCGGCGCGCCGCCTCACGGCGGCATCGCCTTCGGTCTCGATCGCTTGGCGATGTTGATGTCGGGCGCCGAGAGTATCCGCGACGTCATCGCGTTTCCGAAGACGCAAACCGCGGCGTGTCCGCTCACCGACGCACCGACCGAAGTCACCGAGAAGCAGTTGCGCGAATTGCACATTCGCTTGCGACAGCCGCCACCGGCGGCAAGCTGATCAATCCTCGCGTGCGTCGCGCGCCGCCGCCCGCAATTCGTACAACGACTGCTGCGCCTCGCGCGGGCTGAGCGCATCGACGTCGAGATTCGCGAGTCGTGCGATGAGATCACGCTCGGCAGTCGTCGTGCTCGTATTTGAAATCGGGTGCACGTCGAACGCGAGTTCCGTCTGCGGTGTCGCGCTGCCCCGCGCGGCCTGCGTCTCGAGCGCCTCGAGATATTTGCGCGCCGCGATGATCACGTCGCGCGGCACGCCGGCGAGTTTGGCGACCGCGAGACCATAAGAACGATTCGCCGGCCCGGGTTTCACCGCATGCATGAACACGATGCCGTCGCGATGTTCGGTGGCATCGAGGTGCACGTTGTCGACACCCGGCAACTGCGCGGCGAGGCCGGTGAGTTCGAAATAATGGGTGGCGAATAAGGTGTAGGCACCGATCGCGGTGGCGAGTTGCCTCGCGGTCGCCCACGCGAGCGACAAACCATCGAACGTGCTCGTGCCGCGACCGATCTCGTCCATCAACACGAGGCTACGTGCGGTCGCGTTGTGCAAAATATTGGCCGCCTCGGTCATCTCGACCATGAAGGTCGAGCGTCCGCCCGCCAAGTCGTCGCCCGCGCCGATGCGCGTGAAAATCCGATCGATGGGGCCGATATAAGCACTCTCGGCGGGCACGAACGAACCGACGTGCGCGAGCAACACGATGAGCGCCGTCTGACGCATATAAGTGCTTTTACCGCCCATGTTCGGGCCGGTGATAACGAGCATGCGGCGCGTCGCATCGAGCACGAGATCGTTCGGCACGAACGGCTCGGTCGAAAATTTTTCGACCACCGGATGTCGCCCCCCGCGGATGCGCAACGCCGGCTCCTCGCCGAGTTGCGGCGCCTGCCAACGCCAGTGCGCGGCGCGCTCGGCGAACGCCGCGAGTACGTCGAGTTCGGCGATCGCCTGCGCGGTGTCTTGTAACGGTCCGAGCTCGACGCATAATTTTTTTAGCAAAGATTCATAGAGCTCTTTCTCGCGTGCGAGCGAGCGATCGCGTGCACCGAGCACTTTATCTTCGAACGACTTCAACTCGGGCGTGATGAAGCGCTCGGCATTTTTGACGGTTTGCCGACGGATGTAATCCGGCGGCACGCGCTCGGCCTGACTGCGCGCGATTTCGATGAAAAATCCTTGTACGCGGTTGTAACCGAGTTTCAGTTGCGCAAGACCCGTGCGCTCGCGCTCGCGCGCTTCGAGCTCGAGTAGATACGCATCGGTGTCGGTCGCGATCCGCCGCAATTCGTCGAGGTCGGCATCGTAGCCAGTGGCGATCACGCCACCGTCGCGCACCATCGCGGCTGGCTCAGCGGCGATCGCCGCTTCGAGCAAGCCGTGCTCATGCGTGTGCAATCTGACTTGTGTGGTGAGCGTGTCGAGCAAAGGTGCCGACAACGTTTCGAGCAGCGCCCGTAGCGCCGGCAACGCACCGAGCGCCAAGCGCAAGCCGGTCAGATCGCGCGGCCGTGCGCTACCCAAGGCGACGCGCGCCAAAATTCGCTCGATGTCGCCAATCGGTCGCAACGCTTCGCGTAGTGCGGCATGACGCTCGTCGGCGAGCAGGGCCGCGACCGCAGCGTGACGCTCGCCGAGTGCACGCCGATCAGTGATCGGTCGATTGAGCGTGCGACGCAACGCGCGCGCACCCATCGCGGTGACGGTGGTATCGAGCAGCGCCACCAGCGTCGCCTCGTCACGACCGTGCGCGCTCGCGTCGATTTCGAGATTGCGACGCGTGACGGCGTCGATGTGCAAGGTCGCGCTGCGATCCTCAACCCGCAGCGCGCGCAGATGCGGCAGTGCGGTGCGCTGCGTGTCGCGCACGTACTGCAACAATGCGCCGGCGGCGCCGAGCCCCGCTTGCAAAGATTCTGCGCCGAAGCCGGCGAGATCTTGTGTGCCGAGTTGTTGTGCCAGTGCGCGGCGTGCCGCGTCGGGCTCGAACTGCCAACCCGGTCGGCCGCGTAACGTCGTTGCACCGAGCAGTGTCGTCGCCGCGTCGAGCCGTGCCTCGTCGAGCAATAATTCTGCGGGCCGCAATCGTTCGAGTTCGGCAAGCAGTGCGGGCAGGCCGTCGCCCTCGAGGACGCTGAAGCGGCCGGCACCGAGATCGAGCCACGCGAGCCCGAAGCGCGGTGCCGTTGCGCTCGCATCGAACACCAAGGCCGCGAGCAACGTTTCGCGACGCTCGTCGAGCAGCGCCGCATCGGTGACCGTGCCCGGAGTGACGATGCGCACAACCGCGCGTTCCACCGGGCCTTTGGATTTCGCCGGGTCGCCGAGTTGTTCGCAAATCGCGACCGACTCGCCTTTGCGCACGAGTCGTGCCAAATAATTTTCTGCCGCATGGAACGGCACGCCGGCCATCGGAATCGGTGCGCCGGCCGATTGGCCGCGCGCGGTCAGCGTGATGTCGAGCAATTTCGCAGCCTTGCGCGCATCGTCGTAGAAGAGCTCGTAAAAATCGCCCATGCGATAGAAGAGCAGGGTGTCCGGGTGCTGCGCCTTCAAGCGCAGGTACTGCTGCATCACCGGTGTGTGTTCGCCCGACATGGGCGCATTATCGTTCATGCGATACTGCGTGGCCTCATGTCCGGCCACGCCAAGACCTCGCACGCCGCGTTACGGCGCCTCACCACGCTGCTGCGGCGCGAGGAACTGCGCGTGGCGACCGCCGAGTCGTGCACCGGCGGGGCGTTGGCCGCTGCGCTCACCGACTTACCCGGCTCCTCGCACTGGTTCGTCGCCGGGTGGGTCGTCTATTCGAACGCCGCCAAGCAGCGCGATCTCGGCGTGCGCGCCGCGACGCTCGCGCGCCATGGGGCTGTGAGCGCGGCGACGGTGCGTGAATTGGCCGCCGGCGCCCTCGCGCGCAGCGGTGCGGAGCTGGCGGTGTCGATCAGTGGTATCGCCGGGCCGGGCGGTGCGGTGCCCGGCAAGCCGGTCGGCACGGTGTGGTTCGGATTTGCCGTGCGCCAGGGGCGTCGTCGACGGCTCGAAACCGTCGTGATGCGCTTTCGCGGCGATCGCGCGGCGGTGCGGCACAAGGCGGTCGAATTCGCGCTGCGCGGTTTATACAGTATGGCTCTGCGAGGCTCCCTGTATACGTCGTGAACGCGTTTTGAAATAAACCATTCGCAGCAGATTCTCGGCGTTCCCGCAGCGAAAATCCTCGTGGATAATTCGCGCCAACATCCTCGAGGGAACCGCCATGGACGACAACCGCACCAAGTCTCTTTCTGCCGCACTCAGCCAAATTGAAAAACAATTCGGCAAGGGCTCGGTGATGCGCCTCGGCGACGCCGTCGCCTCCTACGACGTCGAAGCCGTCTCGACCGGCTCGCTCGGCCTCGACATCGCACTCGGCATCGGCGGTCTGCCGCGCGGCCGCGTGGTCGAAATCTACGGCCCCGAATCCTCCGGTAAAACCACCCTGACGCTCGAAGTGATCGCCGAAATCCAACGCAACGGCGGCACCGCCGCGTTCGTCGACGCCGAGCACGCCCTCGACCCGGTGTATGCCGAAAAACTCGGCGTCAACGTCAACGACTTGCTCGTCTCGCAACCCGACACCGGCGAGCAAGCCCTCGAAATCACCGACATGTTGGTGCGGTCGGGCGCGGTCGACATCGTCGTCGTCGACTCGGTCGCGGCGCTCACGCCGAAAGCCGAAATCGAAGGCGAAATGGGCGAACTGCAAGTCGGTCTGCACGCGCGCCTGATGTCGCAAGCGCTGCGCAAACTGACCGGCAACATCAAGCGCTCGAACACCATCGTGATCTTCATTAACCAAATCCGTCTCAAGATCGGGGTGATGTTCGGCAGCCCTGAAACCACGACCGGCGGTAACGCGCTGAAGTTCTACTCCTCCGTCCGCCTCGACATCCGCCGCATCGGCGCACTCAAGAACGGCGAAGAAGTGATCGGCAACCAAACGCGCGTGAAGGTCGTCAAGAACAAAGTCTCGCCACCGTTCCGCGAAGCCGAATTCGAAATCCTCTACGGCGAAGGCATTTCGCGCGAAGGTGAAATCATCGAGCTCGGCGCGACTCACAACATCATCGACAAGTCCGGCGCCTGGTACAGCTACAAAGGCGAGCGCATCGGCCAAGGCAAAGAAAACGTGCGCGAGTTCTTGAAGAAGAACCCGGCGATCGCGCGCGAAATCGAAGATCAAGTTCGTGCCAAGGTGCTGCCGGTGAAGCAGGCGCGCGGCGAGGCCGCCGAAAAAGCTTGATCGGTCGACGGCGGCCGAAATCGGGCGCGGTCGAAAATCCCGACGACCCGGAGGCGGCGCGACGTTCGGCCTTGCTGTGGCTCAGCCGACGCGATCACTCCTCGGCCGAGCTCTTCGGCAAGCTCACCGTCAAAGGCCACTCCGCCGAGGCGGCGCGTGCCGCGATCGCCGGGCTCGAGGCCGAGCGGCTGCTCGACGATGCGCGCTTCCTCGACAACTTTGTGCGTAGCCACGCCGCGCGCGGCCACGGACCGGGCGCGCTCGCGGCGGGGCCCGATTTCGTGGCGGTTTGCCGGCAGGTGCGGCTGCGCAAGTTCGGTGCGGAACCCGCCACTTCGTGGGCTGAGCGGGCCAAACAGGCGAGATTTTTGCAGTATCGGGGCTTTTCGTCGGATCATATCCGGCTCGCCACCGGGCATGATCCCGAGGCGCAAGAAACTTAAGCTGAATCCCGATCCACTAGCCCCCGAGAAGTCTTTCGCCCGCCATGAGTCCCGCCAAGCCGCCCTACATGAGCGCCGCCGACGTGCGTCGCGCCTTCCTCGAATTTTTTCGTGAGCGCGGCCACGCCGTCGTCGCCTCGAGTTCGCTGATCCCGGGCAACGACCCGACGCTGCTCTTTACCAACGCGGGTATGGTGCAGTTCAAAGACGTCTTTCTCGGCAAAGATAAACGCGACTACGTGCGCGCGACCTCCTCGCAGCGCTGCGTGCGCGCCGGCGGTAAACATAACGACCTCGAGAACGTCGGCTACACCGCACGCCACCACACCTTCTTCGAGATGCTCGGTAACTTTTCCTTCGGCGACTATTTCAAGCGCGACGCCATCCGCTACGCCTGGGACTTCGTTACCAAAACTTTGCAGCTCGACCCCGCGCGTCTTTGGGTGACTGTCTACGAAGACGATCAAGAAGCCGCCGACATCTGGCTCAAAGAAATCGGCGTGCCGCCGTCGCGCTTTTCGCGCATGGGCGAGAAGTCCAATTTTTGGGCGATGGGCGACACCGGTCCTTGTGGTCCTTGTAGCGAAATCTTCTACGATCACGGCGCGCACATCCCGGGTGGTCCGCCGGGCTCGCCGGACGAAGACGGCGATCGTTACGTCGAGATCTGGAATCTCGTGTTCATGCAATATGAGCGCGCTACGGACGGCAAGCTCACGCCGCTGCCGAAGCCGTCGGTCGACACCGGCGCGGGTCTCGAGCGTTTGTCGGCGGTGATGCAGGGCGTCACCAACAACTACGACATCGACCTCTTTCGCAAAATCATGCAAGCGGCTGCAGCGCTCGCCGGCACCAACGATCTCACCAACCCGTCGCTGCGGGTGATCGCCGATCACATCCGCGCCTGCACTTTCTTGATCGTCGATGGTGTGCTGCCCTCGAACGAAGGCCGCGGCTACGTGCTGCGCCGCATCGTTCGCCGTGCGATCCGTCACGGCCACAAACTCGGCATCAACGGCGCGTTCTTCCACAAACTCGTCGCGACGCTCGAAGCGGAGATGGGCTCGGCCTACCCCGAACTCAGCAAGGGCCGCGAGCACGCCACGCGCGTGCTTTTGCAAGAAGAAGAACGCTTTGCCGAAACTTTGAGCACCGGCATGACGCTGCTCGACGAGGCCATCGCGCGCGTGCCGAGGGGCGGCGTGCTCGACGGCGAGACCGTGTTCAAGTTGTACGACACCTACGGCTTCCCCGCCGATTTGACCGCGGACGTGGCGCGCGAGCGCGGCCTCGCCGTCGACCAAGCGGGCTTCGAAGCCGCTATGGAAGCGCAGCGCGAGCGGGCGCGCGGCGCGAGCCGCTTCGGCGTCGATCAGCGCGCCGGCGCACAGCTCGACCTCAAAACTCGCTTCATCGGCTACGGCAACGTGCGTGGTGAGGCCAAAATCGTCGCGATCTTGCGCGGCGGCGAGCAGGTCAAAGAAATCGGTACGGGCGAACAGGGCGAGATCGTCCTCGAGTCGACCCCGTTCTACGCCGAGTCGGGCGGGCAGGTCGGCGATGCCGGCGAACTGTCGGGCGCTGCCGGCGAACGCTTCATCGTCGAAGACACCCAAAAGCGCGGCACAGGCGGCGCGCATTCGCACGTCGGCCGAGTGGCGAAGGGTGTGCTGCGCGTCGGCGCGGTGCTGCGCGCCGAGGTCGATGCGACCTTGCGCAACGCGACCGCCCTCAACCATTCCGCCACGCACTTGCTGCACGCGGCGCTGCGCGAAGTACTCGGCAGCCACGTGCAACAAAAAGGCTCGCTGGTCGCGCCCGATCGCTTGCGCTTCGACTTCGCGCATTTCCAAGCCTTGAGCGTCGACGAATTGCAGCGCATCGAGCGCATCGTCAACGAACAGGTGCGAGCGAACGCCGTCGCCGAGACGCGCGAGATGGCCTACGACGATGCCGTCGCGGCGGGTGCGATGGCGCTGTTCGGTGAAAAATACTCGAGCGACGTGCGCGTGTTGCGCATCGGTGATTTTTCGATGGAGCTCTGCGGCGGCACGCACGTCGAGCGCGCCGGCGACATCGGCCTCTTCAAAATTTTGAGCGAAGGCGGCGTCGCCGCGGGCGTGCGGCGCATCGAGGCGGTCACCGGCGCCGGCGCACTCGCACACACCGAATCCGGCGAGGCCGTGTTGCGCGAAATCGGCGCGCTGGTGCGCGGCTCGCGCGATGAAGTTTCCGCAAAAGTTCGTGATGCGCTCGAGCGCATCCGCCAACTCGAAAAAGACAATCGCCAATTGCGCGACAAACTCGCCTCCGGCCAGGGCACCGACCTCGCCGCGAACGCCATCGACATCGAGGGCGTCAAAGTCGTTGCCACCACCGTCGACGGCGCCGACGCCGGTGCCTTGCGCACCGCCGTCGATCAGTTGAAAGAACGGTTGCAACGCGCCGTGATCGTGCTCGCGTCCGTCGAGAGCTCCGGCAAGGTAGTGTTGGTCGCCGGGGTGACCAAGGGTGAGGTCGCTCGCATCAAAGCCGGCGACATCGTCGCGCACGTTGCTGCGCAAGTTGGTGGTCGCGGCGGCGGTCGACCCGATTTCGCCCAAGCGGGCGGCACCGATGCGGCGAATCTGCCCGCCGCGCTCGCCGGCGTCGCGGCCTTCGTGCGCTCGAAAATCTGACACTTCGCAGTGTCAACCTGACGGGCGTATGGACGCGCCGCTTGCACTCGCCTATTGTGCGGTGGTCGGGCGCTCACCAAGGAAGAGGGGCCGTCGACGAGTCGGCAGGGGGTGCCATGACTCGGGACGGGCGACCCCGGAAGAGTGCCCGCTAGGGGGCTGACATGTTGATTCTCACACGACGCGTCGGAGAGGCCGTCATGATCGGTGACGAAGTGACCGTCACCGTGCTCGGGGTCAAAGGCAATCAAGTGCGCGTGGGCATTAACGCGCCCAAACACGTTGCCGTGCACCGCGAAGAAATTTTCGAACGCATCAAATCCGAAGGCGACGGCGAAGAAGACGGCCGCGAAGGTATGCGGGCCTGAGTACGCGCGTGCTGCGCGTGCTTTGACCCGTCAGCCGACCTGCCAGTATCATCTGCGCCCCGCGACGGGTCGCGGAGAGATGGCCGAGTGGTCGAAGGCGCGCCCCTGCTAAGGGCGTAAGGGCCAAAAGCCCTTCGAGGGTTCGAATCCCTCTCTCTCCGCCAAGTTTTTCAGGCTGGTTCCAATTCGCTAGTCCTGACTAACAGGCGTGGCAGGCAGTCGCATGCCATAGGCTGCCAGGGCGACTTCGCCCGCGGCGCCTCGAACCGTCGGGCGACCTCGGACATCGCCCGACCGATCGCGCCGTGGGGAACGAACAGGGTGTAGCGGCTGGGGTGCATAGGGTGTGAACTCGGCTGCGAACGACGGCGTCAGCGCCGACCCGTCGGCGGTAATTTGACGTCGAAGACGATGACGACGGCACGCGATCCGGCAGCGACGACGGCGCAGGCACTCAGCGCGATCCAAGTCGGTGCGTCGATCGCCATCGAGGCCGCATAGCCCGCGCCGCCGGCTGCGGCGCAGAGCGCATACGGGCGATGGTCTTTGAACAATTCGGGGATCTCGTTGCAGACGAGGTCGCGCAGCACTCCGCCGAAGGTGCCGGTGATCACGCCCATCATGATCGCCACGATCGGCGGCTGACCTGCGATCCACGACAGGTGGGTGCCCGTGGCGCAAAACAAGCCAAGACCGACCGAGTCGGGAATTTGTAGCCAACGCTGACCGCGTTCGAGTTGGTTGCGACTGACCAAGGTCGCAAGCCCGACGCTGATCGCGATCACGCCGATCAGCACGCTTTGGTGTTCCACCCAAAAAAACGGCCGGCGATCGAGCAGCACGTCGCGCAGCGTGCCGCCACCGAAGGCGGTGAGAAAGCTGCAGACGCAAATACCGACGATGTCCATGCGTTGGCGTAACGCACCGAGTACACCCGACACGGCGAACGCGGTCGTCGCCGCGAATTCGAGCATGAAAATGAAGTTTTGACTGAGGGTCGAGATTGCGTTCATGAGGAGTGTGTCGGGCGCTGCGTGTGCCTTAGAGCCGACCGGCGTCCACGTCTTTCAAAAATCGAATCAAACCCTCCGTGTAGGTGGCTTGATCGTCGTAGAGTGCGAGGTGACTGCCCGTGGGGCAGTAGAGATAGCGGCCGCGCTGCACGGATTTGGCGATGCGTTCCATTTGTGCAGGTTCCATCGTGTCGTATCGTGCGCCGATCGCCAGGGTAGGCACCGTGATCTTGGGTAGATCGGCGGTGCGATCCCAGCGCTCGAGTTTGCCGCTCGCGCCCATTTCGCTCGGGCCCTGCATCGGCACGTAAATCTTTTTGTTGATCTTGGCGAACGATCGCATCACCGGCTCGGGCCACTCGTTCACCGGCATCCGCAAGATGTGCTCGACGTAGAAGTGATTCATCAACAGCTCTTCGTATCGCGGATCGTCGTAGCGACCAGATTTTTCGAGCGCGAGGATCTCCGTCAAAACTCTCGGGTCCATCGCCGGCATCAACACGTTTTGCGCGTAGCGGTTGTACAGCGGGATGCTGGCCACCATGTTGGAAATCACGAGGCCCTTCAAATGTCGTTGATATTTCAGCGCATATTCCAGCGCGAGGATCCCGCCCCAAGAATGTCCCAGCAGGAAGAAGTTATCTTTGTCGAGGCCGAGCGCTTGCCGCACTTGCTCGACCTCTTCCACGAAGCGCGGAATGTCCCAAAGATCGGGCGCGTCCGGCTGATCGCTGCGCGCCGAGCCGAGTTGGTCGTAGTAGTAATACTCGATTCCGGCGGCGGGGAAGTAACTGTCCAGCGCTTCGAAGTATTCGTGCGTCGCGCCCGGTCCGCCGTGCAGCAGCAAAACTTTGATGCGCGGGTTATCGCCCATGCGCTTGGTCCAAACCTTGAACGCGCCGTTGGGCGTTTGCACGGTGATCATCCGCACACCGCCGGCGAGCCGATCGGCGCGGACGGTCGCATCGACCGCGGGCTTGGGGGTGCAGGCCGTGAGGGCGCAGGCGGCGAGCACGAGGAGTGCGGGGCGCAGGAGGTTCGATATGAGCATGCTGGGGCTGGGCCTCGCAATTCGACGATGTTCGGCGGAGACTTTACCGAAGAACCGCAGGTGCTTCACTCGATCCTTTAACGCGCACCGGCTCGAAAATCGGTTAACGTGGTGCCGTTTATTGCGGCCCACCCATCCGGAGTTCAAGACGATGCACTTTGCCACTCGGAAGATCGCGCTGCTCGCGCTCGGTGCTCTCGGCATTTTCACCACGGTCGATGTCGCAGCAGCAGCCGAAACTGCGGCGCGTGATCCGAAGATTTTGACCGCATTGCGCAAAACGCCATTGCTCGTGATCGGTTCGACCGGGCGCAACGGTGGTGCGATCACCGAGGCGCTCGAGGCGGTCGGTGCGCGACCGCGGGTGTTGGTGCGCGATCTCGCGCGTGCCAAAGAAAAAGCCGGTGCCAGCGCGCAGCGCGATTGGGTGGTCGGGGATTTGCGCGACCCTGCCTCGCTCGATTCGGCGCTTAAAGGTGTCGAGGTCGTGATCAACGCCGCGGCGACGTCGCAGATGCAGGGTGACAACGACACTGCTGCGGTCGATCGTGAGGGTACGCGCAATCTCGTGGCGGCCGCGAAGCGCGCCGGCGTGAAACGTATCGTCTTCATCACCGGGATGAGCGTGTATTCACCGCCGCCCAACATGCCGCCGCCGTTTTTGAAGGCCTTCGCCGATAAGCGCGAGGCGGAGAAAATTTTGGCATCGTCGGGAATTGAGTACGTGACGTTGCGGCCGACAGGCATCCTCGCGCGGCCGGCGGGCGCATGGAAGATCACCTTGGCCGCATCGCCCACTTACAAGCCCACCGTCGAAGAACAGACGATGCGGGCGCCCGGCACTTTGCCGCCGCCCGATGCGCCACCGCCAGCTGGGACGATCGCCCGCGCCGATCTGGCAGAGGTTGCGATCGTGGCGGCGGTCGAGCCGCGTGCGCGGAACCGCGCCTTCATCGTGACGCAGGCTGCCGAGCCGCGCGGCAACGCCGATTGGCGCGACCAGCTCGAGAAAATGCCGAGCGATTGAAAACGAAAAGAACCCGAGCACGGTCCTTCCTAGACTGAATCGAATGGCTCCTAAGTCATTCGATTTGGCGGCAGGGTCGGCGCGCCATCTCGGGCTCTGCATCCCACGAGTTCTTCTCTAGGAGAGAAAAGTTGGCTCGTCGAGACGGGGCCAGTATCGCTAAGGCGTAGCGTTTCGTCTGCTCGTATTTTACGCACTCGACGACGGGTTTGTCGCAGCCGGGTTAGTCTGACAGTGGCACCACCTTGCCACCCTTCAATACGAACTTGACGCTCTTCAAAACTTTGACGTCTACGAGTGGGTCGCCGTCGACGGCGATCAGGTCGGCGGCCATGCCCGGTCGTAGCGCGCCAACTTTATCTTTGAGGCCGAGCAAGTCGGCAGCGTTGGTAGTCGCCGCGACGATCGCTGTCGCAGGGGTCATGCCGTGCTCGACGAGTAGTTCGAATTCGTCGGCGTTGCGACCGTGTTTCGAAACTCCGGCGTCGGTTCCGAAAGCGATGCGCACGCCTGACGGCACCGCACGCTCGAGCGCTTTGCCGGTGATTTCGAGGCGCCAGTTGATTTTCGCCAGCACCTCCGGCGGATAGGCTTTCGGGTCTTTGGCGAGACGCTCGCGATAGCCGTTCACGGTCGAGAGGGTGGGAATGTAATAGGCGTTTGTCTGCTTGAAGAGTCGCAGCGTCTCGTCGTTGGGCACGGTCCCGTGTTCGATCGAGTCCGCGCCGGCTTGCAACGCGACGTTGATGCCGCCCGCGTCGTGTGCGTGTACGGCGACTTTCTTGCCGAGCATGTGCGCGGTGTCAACGATCGCTTTCGCTTCGTCGAGAAACATTTGTTGGCCGATGCCGGTGCCGATGCGGCTGTTGACGCCGCCGGTGGTGGCGATTTTGATCAGATCGACGCCGCGCCGCACTTGTTTGCGAACAGCTTCACGACACGAATCGGCGCCGTTACAAAGATTTTCTTGGTTGATGGAGTCTTGCAGGTCTTCACGCAGGCTGAGCGTGCCGTCCATGTGGCCGGAGGTCACCGAAATCGCGCGACCGGCATCGATGATGCGCGGCCCCATCACCCAGCCGGCTTCAACCGCATCGCGCAGTGCGAGCGTGCCACCGGAGTCACCGAGATTGCGCACGGTCGTAAAACCGGCACGCAAAGTTTTCATGCCGTTCATTTGTGCGCGCAGGGTCATCGTGCCCGGCGATGAAGTAATGCCTTCGACGAGCCCCGCCTCGCCGCCGGTGTCGCTCGCCAAGTGCACGTGCGAATCGATCAGCCCCGGCAACACGAAGCGATTACCGAGATCAATCACGCGTGAACCCGCTGGCCCGCTTTGTCGCCCGTCGAGTAGTGCGACGATCTTGCCCTCGTCGATCACGATCGAGGTGACGCCACGCGGGGCTTTGCCGGGTTCGGCGAGCACGCGGTCGGCTTGGACGACGGTCGGTGCCGCGATCGTCTGCGCGGCGGCGCAGGCGATCATGGACGCGAGAAGATTTTTATGGCGGATCATGTTGATTCCCGTTTTTGAAATTTCAGGATGTATGTGAGCGTCGCACTGCTCGCGACGAACGACAAGCCCCAAAGACCGGCGAGCGCGGTCCGCCCTGCGACCGCGGCGCCGATGCCGAACATCGCCGAGTACACTAATAAGATGCCGAACACCCAGCCGAGCATCGCGCTCGGCAGCGAATCGGGCGAGGGTTCGAGTTCGCTCGCCGCACGTACTTTGCGCCAACCAGGGCCTGCGGGGCGCACGATACGATAAAAATTTTCGAGGGTTTTTGGGTTGGTCGCCGGACCGAATGCGACGGCGAGCAACCATGCGACCGTCGTGACCGCGACGGTCGCGAGCATTGAGGTCGTGGCGTCGACGCGCAGGCCTTGCGCGCTCAAGATCAAAAATACGATCGCAGTCGCGAACGAGGCGATCATCGCGACGATCTCGGCCGTCGCGTTCACGCGCCACCAGTACCAACGTAAAAGGTAGATCGGCCCGGTGCCCGCGCCGATCGACAGGAGCAGCGTGAAGCCCGCGCTCGCGGTGTCGATGTACGGCGTCAACAAAGCTGCCAGCAGCATCGAACCTGCGGTGGCCAGACGACTGACGCGCACGTAATGCGCCTCGTCGGCATCGGCGACGACGAATCGGCGATATAGATCGTGAACGAGATAGGAGCTGCCCCAATTGAGATGGGTGACGATCGTCGAAATGTAGGCGGCTAACAGGCCGGCGACCACGAGACCGAGCCAGCCTACCGGTAGCAGCGTGAGCATCGCGGGGTAGGCGATGTCGTGGCCGATCAAGTTCGCCGGCACACCGGGAAATCGTTGGGCGAGATCGCCGAGCGTCGGGAAGACGAGCAATGAGGCGAGCGCGACGATGATCCACGGCCAGGTGCGCAGCGCGTAATGCGCGACGTTGAAGAGCAATGTACCGGCCATTGCATCACGTTCGCTGCGTGCGGCGAGCATGCGTTGCGCGATGTAGCTGCCGCCGCCCGGCTCGGACCCGGGATACCACACCGCCCACCAATTCACCGCCAGCGGCAAGATGAGCACGGCAAAAAAATTCGCGGGATCGGCGGTGTCGGGCAGGAAATTCAAAGTTTGCGGTGGCAGACGTTCGAAGAGATTTTGCAGGCCGTTTACTTGCGGCTGCTGTAACGCGAACCACGCTGCCGTGACCGCACCGGCCATGGCGATACCGAATTGCACGAGATCGACCAGCAGCACGCCCCACAGACCCGAGATCATTGCGAACCCGCCACTCAGTAGCGCGCACCACAAGAGCGTGCGCTGCATTTCCCAGCCGAGCAGGGTCGAGGCGATTTTGACGGCCGCGAGGTTCACGATCGCCATCAGTACCACGTTGAAGACGAGCCCGAGGTAGATCGCGCGAAATGCGCGAACGATACGTGCGCCGCGGCCCGAATACCGCAGTTCGTAGAATTCGAGGTCGGTGAGCACGCCGGAGCGACGCCACATGCGCGCGTAAAACATCACCGTCGCCATGCCCGAGAGCAAAAACGTCCACCACACCCAGTTGCCTGAGATACCGTGTTGGCGCACGAGATCGGTGACGAGATTCGGTGTGTCGGCGGCAAAGGTGGTCGCGACCATCGAAATTCCGATCAACCACCACGGGGCGCTACGCCCGCTGGCAAAGAATTCGGTGGTGTCGCGCCCGGCGCGCCCTGCGTAGAGCAGCGCGGGCAAGAACGCGAGTGCCAGCGTCCCGCCGACAATCAGCCAGTCGAGCAGCGCGAGTCGCATGCGTCCCTCCTCAAGCGAACTGCGCGGCGGGCAGGGGCGCGACGACGATCAAAAATTCAGTGGCCGCCGCCCGGTTTGTGCGCGAGTCGCTCGGACCACGCGTAGAACACGCCGGTGAACACGAAGGTCAGGTGAATGCCGACCATCCAGGCGAGATGTGTGTCGGAAGTGGTCCAGCCGCCCGGGCCGTCGGAGTGGTCGTCGGGAATCGACAAAAACACGCCGAGCAACTTGATGCCGGAAAGCGCGACCATCGAGCCGATCAGTTTCAACTTCAAACCGGCGAAGTCGACTTCGCCCATCCACTTCGGACGATCGGGGTTTTCGACGGCGGCACCGATCACCGACACGAAGTTTTCGTACCCGCTGAAGATGACGATCAGAATCAAATTCGCGAGCAGCGTCATGTCCACGATGCCGAGCACTTCGATCAAAGTTTCGGTCTCGGCGAACTCAAAGATGTGCGTGATGTAATGCCAAAAGACCGTCACGAATTTTGCCGCAAAAGCGAGCAGGCTCACCACCAGTAAGAAATAAAAAACGACCAAAATCCAACGTGCGTTGAAGATCAGCGTTTCGAGCATTTGCTCGATTCCGGATTCTTTGGTCGTCGCTGCGGCGTGTTTCGATTCTTGTTCGTTCACGGACTGCGTGCTCCCTTCGTTCGACGCGCTGTTGCCGAAGGCCATTATGCCACTTTGAGCTCAGCGAACGCGCGCGCCCTCGAGTAGGTCCGGGCGCGGGTAGAGCACGACCCGATCGCCGAGCGCGAGACCCTGCAGCACCTCCCGTTCGTCGCCGTCGCCGATCCCGATCGTGACCGTGATCGACCGTGCGCGACCGTTTTCGATGCGGAACGCGCGCCATTTGTCGTCGCTGCGAAAGAGAGCTGCTTGCGGGACCTTCAGCACGTCGTGCCGTGCGGCGAGCGTGACGCGCGCATCGAGGCGAAAATCATGGGCACGTAACGCTGCGGGCGGGGGATGTAATAGCGTTAGCAAGACTTTGGTGCGCTGCTCTTCGATGCCGAGTGCCGAAACTTTGGTGTAGGCAGCGGGCTCGATGCGCGCGACGCGCGCCGGCAGCGGGGCTCCGCCCCAAGCCTCGATGACGGCCGACATGTCGGGGCGCATCCGCACGGCGTCTTCGGAACGGAAATCCGCCTGAATCTCGATCGTGCGGGGGTCGCCGATCGTGAGCAGTGGCGCGCCGGCGGAAACGACGGACTCGCTCTCTTGCCACACGCGCAACACTTGCCCCGCGGCGGGTGCGCGGATGGCGAGGGTGCTCTGGTGCGTGGCGCGCGTCGCCGCATCGACGAGCAGCGTGCTGCGCGCCTGCGCGAGTTCGGCGGCCGCAGCATCCACCGATGCCATCGCTGTGCGCGCGCGAGCGTCGGCTGCGTCGCGCGCGACCTCGGCGACGAGTTTCGCGTCGGCCAACAGTCGTATTCGTTGCGCCTCGCGGGTGGCCAGATCCGCCGCAGCGACTGCGGCCCGATGGCGCGCCACAGCGGCGTCGACGGCCGCACGCGATTCGGCGGCGCGTCGTACATCGAGTGGTGCGGCGACGCCTTGCACCATCGATGCGAGTCGATCGTTTTCTTTGACGGTATCACCGGGTTCGACTTCGATTCGTAACACTCGGCCGGCTGCGGGTGCCGCGATCACGTAGACGTCGTGCATGCGCGTGCGGCCTTCATCGACGACTTCGATGCGGATATCGCCGCGGGTGACGAGCGCCGACTCGACGCTACGAGCGCGTGGCCGAAACGCCCAAATACCTGTGAGTACGACGACAAGGCCGACACCGCTCACGAGTTGCCGCGTGCGCCGTCGTCGTCGCGTGGCTTGTGGTGTCGACACGGCGGTCACTCGCGCGACTTGAGCACCGCGACGAGGTTGAGTCGATCGACGTCGCGTCTCACCCAAACGAGCGCTACTGCTGCCGCTGCGATCACCACCGTTGCGGCGCGACCGTAGGCGCCTGAATCGAATAAGTAGGGGAACGAAAATAATTCGGTTTCGAAGCGCGACATCATCCATTGCGAAAGCAGAGCGCCGAGGCATAAGCCGACGGGTAAGGCGGCGAAGAGCAGTGCGCCGACTTCGCCGAGCAACACACCGGAAACATGGGAGCGCGCAAAGCCGAGCACGCGCAACGTGGCCAGATCGCGCTGTTGTTCCGCAAAGGTCACCCGCGCAGCCGAGTAGGCGACGCCGCCAGCCATCACCATGGAAAAGGTCAAAAATACCGACGAGAAAAATCCCGCACCTTGCTCGAATAATTTGCGCAACGATCGTTCGGTGCGATCTGCGAAGGCGACCCCGGCGATCGCCGGAATTTCTTTGAGACGCAGGGCGAGATCACGACGGTGCATGGGGTCGATGCGCAGCAGGGCGCCGTCGATGCGATTCTCGCGTAGCGCATCGACAAGTCGCTCGCGATCGAAGTACGCCGCCGCTCCGACGAATGAGCGGATCACCTGGGCGACCGGTAACTCGGCGCTCGAGCGTCGTCCGTCGGTCGCCCGTAAACGCACTCGATCGCCGACGTCGACTTCGAGTTTTGCGGCGAGTCCGCTCGCGAGTATCAAGCCGTCGGTGCGCGGCGCGACGACGTGACGATCGATGTCGATGATGCGATCGAGTTGCGCATCGGGCTCGATGCCGAACACGACGTCGCGTCGGGTATGTCGAGTCGATTCGAGTACCACCTCGGGACTCGTGCGCGGCTCGACCGTGAGCACGCCTGGTAGGCGCGCAACTTCGTGTAGCACGCGCGGATGTTGACGCGCGGCAAAGGTGAGCGTGACGTCCATGCGTTGCGCGACACCGAAATTGGTCTCGATGAGATCCTTCGCGGCCGCGGAAAAATGTCCCGACATCACCAGCAGGGCGAGCGCGAGTCCGAGGCCGATGACGCTAGTTGTGGCGCGGCGTGGATATCGAACGATGCGGCGGATCACCATCCGCGCGCGCGGATCGAGCGCACGCCCGAATCGCTCGATCGAGGCGGCGAGTCGCCCGAAAGTCGTCGGTGCAGGTGGTGCGAGCGCGATCGCGGGTGCGACGCGCACCGCGTTGCGGACCGCACTGCTCGCACCCAATAACGCTGCGACGATCGACACGGCAAGCGCACCGCCATAAACCTCGGGACCTGCCGCGTACTCGAGCACCGGCAGTCGATAGACGGCGCGGTAGACGCTAGCGACGTAATCGCCCGCGAATCGTCCGAGCACGCTGCCGAGGATCGCGCCGAGCGTGCAGAGGGCGAGTGCGAATTGGGCGTAATGCCAACCGACCGTTCGATCGGCATAGCCGAATGCTTTAAGCAATCCGATGTTGGCGCGCTCGGTCACGACCAGCCGCGTGAGCGTGACGTTCAATAAAAACACGGCGACCGATAAAAATACCGGCGGGAGAATCCGTGCAAGCGTGCGTAGTTGACCGAGTTCGTCGTTCAAATAACGCGCGGAGAGCATCCGATCACGTCCGATTGCGCCACGACCACCGAGACGCTCGAGCCGTCGATCGAGCATCGTCCGTACATGATCGGTGTTCGCACTCGGGGCTAACGTGACGACGACGTCGTTGAATGCGCCGTCGAGGTCGAGCCAGCTCGACGCGTCGGCGTTCGGCAGCCACAACACGCCGAAACGCTCGGGCTCGGGCAACAGTTCGCCCGGTGCGATGGCGAATACGAACTCCGGGCTGCTCGCGATCCCGACGATCCGTAGCGTGCGGCGGCGACCTTTGACGATGACCGTCAAAGTTTTTCCGGGTATTAGATCATTGGCTTCGGCGAACGCCTCGTTGATGAGTGCTTCGTCGCGACCGTCGGTCGCGGGCCATCGGCCGCGCAGTAGCACGAGGCCGTCGACACGCGGCGCGCGATCGTGTGGTAACGAGACGATACGTACCGAGAGCGGTTCGAGCGAACCGGCGAAGCTCGCGATGCCGAGCCCCGTAGAGCGTAATTCGAGTGCGGCGATGCCGGGGATCGTCGCGAGGTCCGCACCGACCGCGAGTGGCGCGCGAACCAGCGCTGCCTCGAGGTCGGCCATACGATAGCGGGTGTAATAGGCGTCGCGAGCGCGTTCGAGCGAGTCGTACATGCCCGTCGCCATCACGAAAATCGCAATGCCGCAACCGAGCACTAAGGCGACGGCAAGTGCCTGTAACTTCAATCGCCAAAGATCGCGCGACGATTTTCGGTCGAGCGGGGTGAGTTTCACCAGTGCAAATCCTGGGCGGCAACACGCGTGGCATTCACGTCGATGCGACGAATCGTGCCGTCACCGAAGTGCACGACGCGATCGCCCAAGCGTGCGATGTCGGTGTTATGGGTGATGAGGAGCGTGGTCGTGCCGACGGTTTCGTTGATGTGCAAAATCGATTCGAGCACGCGAATGCCGGTGGCGACGTCGAGTGCGCCGGTCGGCTCATCGCACAACAACACCGCCGGGCGTTTAGCGATCGCGCGGGCGATCGCCACGCGTTGTTGCTCGCCGCCCGACAGTTGCGCGGGAAAGTGATCGGCGCGATCACTTAGACCGACGAGCGCGAGCGCGTCATCGACGGACATCGGTTCATCGGCGATGTCGGTGACGAGTTCGACGTTCTCGCGCGCTGTGAGGCTCGCAATCAAATTGTAGAACTGAAAGACGAAGCCGATGTGTCGGCGCCGGTATTCGGTGACTGCACGTTCGGGCGCCCGACCGAGGTCGAGATCACGAAAGTGCACCGTGCCGCTGGTCGGGCGGTCGAGCCCACCCAAAATATTGAGTAGCGTGGATTTTCCCGAGCCCGACGGCCCGACGAGCACCAACAATTCGCCCTCGTCGACCACGAGTTCGATGCCGCGCAGTGCGTGCACGGCCGTCGGCCCGTCCCCGTAGGTTCGACGCAGATCGCGCGTGATGAAAACGGAGTGGCGCATCGCTGTCGCGGATACGATGGCAGCGAACGTAGCGGCCGCCGGTGCGGTATCGTACGTTCGTCGCAGGAGGGCCTTGCCGATGGATCGCCGAAAATTTTTGCTCACAACCGGCGTTGCGGTCGCCGCACCGCTGCTCGCCGATGCGAGCCACGGCGCCTATGACCCCACCGAGCGCTCGATCGCCGATCTCGGGCTTGCGATGCAACGCGGAATCGTCACCTCCGAGTCGTTGGTGCAAAGCTATCTCTCGCGCATCGCGCGTTTTGATGCAGCCGGGCCTAAATTTCGTTCGGTGCTCGCGATCAATCCGACCGCGCTCGAACAGGCGCGTGCCCTCGATCGCGAACGGGCGAAGGGCAAGACGCGCGGCGCCTTGCACGGCATTCCCATTTTGATCAAAGACAACATCGAAACCGCCGACCCCATGCCGACCACCGCGGGCTCGTTGGCGTTGCGCAATTCGACGCATTCTGCGGATGCGCCGTTGGTCGCGGGTTTGCGCGCGGCGGGTGCCGTGATACTCGGGAAAACCAATCTCAGTGAGTGGGCGAATTTTCGCTCGTCGCGCTCAACGAGCGGCTGGAGCGGCGTTGGTGGGCAAACCGGCAACGCGTACGCCGTCGAGCGTAATCCGTCGGGCTCGAGCTCCGGTTCGGCGGTTGCGACTGCGTTGAGTTTTTGTGCCGCGGCCATCGGCACCGAAACCGACGGTTCGATTTTGTCGCCTTCGTCGTACAACGGACTCGTCGGTTTGAAGCCGACGGTTGGCGCGGTGAGCGGTCGCGGCATCGTGCCACTGTCGCCGCGGCAGGATACGGCGGGACCGATGGCGCGCAGCGCAGCCGATGCGGCGGTGTTGATGAGTGCGATCGGCGCGCAGCCGTTGAGTTTCGGCGATTCGAACGCAAGCTTGGAAGCATTTCGATTACGCGGCCTGCGCATCGGGATCGTCGAACCGTCGCGCGCGGCACATCCGGCGACGCTCCGCTCTTTCGAAGAGGCGCGCCGCATTTTCGAGCGCGAGGGCGCGGTGTTGGTGCCGGTGCAGGAGCCGGCAGCGTTGCGCAATCTCGACGAGGCGGAGATCACCGCGCTGCTTTACGAGTTCAAAGAGTCTTTGAACCGTTATTTGTCCGGGCTCGATCCTGCGAAGGTGCCGTCCCGTTCGCTGCGCGACTTGATCGCGTTCAATCTCGCGAACGAAGCGGCCGAGATGCCGGACTTCCGTCAAGAACTATTCGAGCAAGCCGAGGCGTGCGGGCCGCTGACCGATCAAAAATATTTGCAAGCGCTCGCCACCTTACGAAAAGGCGCCGATGTCGAGGGGTTGCGGGCGATGCTCACGACCCCGTCCGTCGATCTGTTGTTCGCCGCGGGCAATGCGCCGACCGAAATCCGTGACCCGTTGCGCGGCGATCGAGGCGGCGAGGGAACTTGGCCGGCGATCGCATCGGCGGCCGCGATCGCCGGTTATCCGAGCATCACGGTTCCGGCGGGCAGCGTGCGCGGTTTGCCGATCGGAATCGTGTTGGTGGCCGATCGATTCAAAGAAGGTTCGTTGCTGCAGACGGCGCACGCCTTCGAACGCGCGGCCGGCGCCCGCGTACCGCCACGCTCACCAAACGCCCGGTAACAAACGCCAGCGGACGAGATCGCGATAGCGTCGATATTCGGGGGTTTGTCCGAGCAAAGTTTCCTCGAGGCTGATGCGCCAGATCATGAACCCGAGCGACACGACGGTCACGAAGAGATTGTCGAGTGAATAATTTGCCCAAAGAAATCCGCCGAGTGAGACGACGTAACTCGCATAGATCGGATGTCGAACGAATCGGTAAGCGCCGTCTGTTTTAAGTTCGCGCAGCGCGGGTACGAGCGCGAAGCTGCGGTTGATCGAGACGACCGCGGCGACCTGTAGCAGCGAGCCGAACAGCAGCAAAGCTTCGGCGAACCAGTTCGTCTCGTCGAGCGTCGCGCGCAGGAGCAGTGGCAGGAACGTACCGAGGCCTGCGACCACCCACTCCGATAATTTTTGACTGATGCGCCGTGGCGGTACGCGCAGGATGAAGAACGTCGCGATCAGCGTCTCGGCGAGACCGAAGACCAACGGACTCGGTTTGCCCGTGAGGATGAAGGTTTGCAGGTTCGCCACCGCGAACAAAAACCAGCAGAGCGCGAAGAACCCTCCCGTTACCCATTGGCGCCATCGCGTCACGGTGAGCCTCGTGGGAGGTACGAATTGCTCCGTTTCGGTGTTGTCTGCGCCGTCGGGTGGTGACATCGCAGCGACTGTAGATTCGGTCGCGCCGATCGTTGGTGTGCGAACGCACACCGCTCGGTACATTCGCGTATTGGCGCAAGTCGGGCGCTCACGCATCGTGTTCGCGAACACTAGACGGAGGTGACGAGCCATGCTGACGACCGAGACCAATCAGATCGACCCCAAATGGAAGCGCTTCAAAAATGACGCCGACCGCTACGTCCGCAACAACCCGTGGCAGATCGCAGGACTCGCCGCAGCGTTAGCGTCCGCCGTGTTCGCCACGCTTTGGTGGCGTAAGCGGCGATGAGCGGGCGTTTTAAGCCGGCTCGTCAGCCGCGCGAGGCGAAAGAATTCCGTCGCGTCGCGTTGGATGCGCTGGTTCCGGCCGGTAAATCCGCGGCGGACGGCGCGACCGCGAGCCACGCGCGATTCGGGCGGCGCGGCGTCGAGCGCCGGCGCGGGGAGCGACGCGCCTAAGGAGGCGCCGCAGCGCGAGCGATTCTCGTCGGCGACCGGGGGGATGGCGACCGGTGGGATATGGGACCGCACGGGCGACTGTGGTAGAGTTCGCGCCCTTCCGCGCGCCCGTAGCTCAGTTGGATAGAGTGTCTGGCTACGAACCAGAAGGTCGGGAGTTCGAATCTCTCCGGGCGCGCCATTCCTTCTCTCGCCGAAGTCGTCCCATGCAAGCGCTCGCAGTGATCTGGCTGGTGGTGTTCATCAGTCTCATGGGCTACGGCATCACCACCGTGCCGTTCCCGCTGGTCGCCGACCAGCTCGGTGCCTCGGCATTTTGGAAGTCGTTCGGTGGTCCCGGAATTTTTTCCACCTTTCAACTACTCGCGATGCCGATCTGGGGTCGGTTGAGCGATGCCTACGGCCGTCGGCCGGTGCTGCTCGCCACCCTTGCGGGCAGCGTGCTCGGATATCTTTGGCTCGCTACTGCAGATTCTTTGTTGACCTTGCTGATCGCGCGGGCGTTCGGCGGCATCATGTCGGGAAATTTGGTTACGGCGATGGCCTACGCGTCGGACATCACGCCGAACGAAAACCGTGCGCGCAGCCTCGGCCGCCGCTCGGCGGTTGGCTCGGCGAGCTTGCCGGTCACGGCGTCAATTTATTTTGGCCGGGTGTCGTTGCCGCGTCGTTGAGCGTGCTCGCGACGATCGGCACGCTCGCGCTATTACGCGAAAGTCTCGCGCCGGAATTTCGTCGGCCGTTCTCGGCGGCGCGTGCCGATCGAACCGCCGTGTCGAGCTCGTGGCGTGCGCTCAATCCGCGACTCGTCGCGCTGCTGGTCGCCTCGCTTGCGGTGGGTTTCGGCAGCAGCGCGTTGCAGTCGGTGTTTCCGTTTTGGGCGCGCAGCGAATTCGACTTGTCGCTGCGGCAGATCGGTTTGCTGTTCGCGGCGATGGGGGCGATGGCCGCCGTCTCACAAATGTTGTTAATCGGACCGGCGTCGCACCGCTTCGGCGAACGGATGGTGACCAGCGCATCGTTGGTGGCGGTCGTGCTCGCACTCGCCGTGTTGCCGCTCGCGCACGAGCAGATCGTGCTGTGGCTCGGTATTCTTTTGTTCGGTCTCGCGATCGGTTTGTTCTTCCCGGCAAGTTCGTCGCTCGCGACCAGCGAAGCGACGCCCGACCGTCGTGGCGCGGTGCTCGGCGCTATCAACGCCGCCGGTACCGCGGGGCGCATCGCGGGTCCTGCGCTCGCCGGGCCGCTCTATTTCGGCTTCGGATCCTGGACGACGTTCGCAGCGGGCGGTGCGTTGACGCTGGTCGGACTGTTCGCGATGCGTCGCGGCTACGCTGAGCGCGTCGCCGCGCCCGCCGAAGTGCAGGGCTAGCATCGATTTCGGCTCGGCCGCCATAATTCGCTATCGGCATCGTCAGGGAGGACGCCATGAACAATGAAGGACGTTACGTCGCGCGCGGCGGCTTTCAAGTGGCCGCGCGGCTCGCCGAATTCATTGAGCGTGATGCACTGCCGGCAACCGGTGTCGATCCCGACAAGTTTTGGACGGGTTTCGGTGCGATCTACGCCGTGTTCGCACCGCGTAATGCCGCGTTGCTTGCGAAGCGCGACGATTTGCAGGCGCGCATCGACGCGTGGCATCGCGCGCACGCCGGTCGCACGCACGACGCAGCGGCCTATCAAAAATTTTTGATCGAGATCGGCTATCTCGTACCGGAGCCGGCACCGTTTCGTGTCAGCACCGCGAACGTCGATACGGAACTCGCAACGCTCGCCGGTCCGCAACTCGTCGTGCCGGTTCTGAATGCGCGCTTTGCGATCAACGCTGCCAATGCGCGTTGGGGTAGTCTGTATGACGCGCTCTACGGCACCGATGCGATTCCCGGTGCGCCGCAAGGTAAAGGTTACGACGCGGCGCGCGGTGCAAAGGTGATCGCTTGGGCCAAAGATTTCCTCGATCGCAGCGTGCCGTTGGCGAGCGGGTCGTGGTCGGCGTGGCAGGGCGGCGAACTCGTGCTCGCCGATCCGCGCCAGATCGTCGGGCGCGCCGGCGCCAATTGGTTGCTGCGTCATCACGGTTTGCACATCGAAATCGTGATCGATCCGACGCACCCGGTCGGGCGTGCGGATCCGGCGGGGATCGCCGATGTGGTGCTCGAATCGGCACTCTCGACCATCGTCGATTTGGAAGACTCGGTCGCGGCGGTCGATGCCGACGACAAAGTTGCCGCTTACGCGAACTGGCTCGGCTTGATGCGCGGCACGTTGGAAGCGACGTTCGAGAAATCGGGTCGTAGCCTCAAGCGCACGCTCGCTGCCGATCGCGAGTACGTCGCGCCGGACGGCCGACCCTTCACTCTGCCCGGACGCGCGATGCTGCTCGTGCGCAACGTCGGTCATCTGATGAAGACGCCGGCGGTGCTCGATGCGGCGGGTGCGGAACAGCCGGAAGGAATTTTGGACGCGATCGTCACGAGCTTGATCGCCATGCACGATCTGCGTCGCACCGGTCGCTACGTCAACAGCCGCACGGGTTCGGTCTACATCGTCAAACCGAAAATGCACGGACCGGAAGAGGTTTCTTTGACGGACGATTTGTTCGGCGCCGTCGAGCGTTTGCTCGGGCTGCCGACGTACACGCTCAAAGTCGGCGTGATGGACGAGGAGCGCCGCACCTCGGCGAATCTCGCTGCGTGCATCGCCGCAGTGCGCAATCGCATCGTATTCATTAATACCGGGTTCCTCGATCGAACGGGCGACGAGATGCACACCTCGATGCGTGCCGGGCCGATGCTGCGCAAGGGTGACATGAAAAATTCGACGTGGTTGACGGCCTACGAAGATCGCAACGTGCAGATCGGTCTCGCCTGCGGTTTGTCCGGGCGCGCGCAGATCGGCAAGGGCATGTTCGCGGCGCCTGATCGCATGGCCGATTTGCTCGTACAAAAAATCGGACATCCGCGCGCTGGCGCCAACACGGCATGGGTGCCGAGTCCGACCGCAGCGACGTTGCACGCGACGCACTATCACGCGCTCGACGTGTTCGCACGTCAAGCGGAACGCGCGACGGAAGCGATCGTATCCTTAGAAAAACTTTTGACGATACCGGTCGTCGATGCGCCGCGTTGGACGGCGGCGGAGATTCGCGAAGAGCTCGACAACAACGCCCAGGGTATCTTGGGATACGTCGTGCGCTGGATCGATCAAGGTATCGGTTGCTCGAAAGTGCCCGACATTCACGATGTCGGTTTGATGGAAGATCGAGCGACGCTGCGGATCTCCTCGCAACACATGGCCAATTGGTTGGTGCACGGGGTCTGCAGCGCAGCGGACGTCGATGCGGCATTCGAGCGCATGGCCGCAAAGGTCGATGCGCAGAACGCCGGCGATCCGGCGTATCGACCGATGCGCGGCAACGCTGCGACCAGTCTCGCGTTCCAGGCCGCGCGGGCGTTGGTGTTCGAGGGTGTGGAGCAGCCGAACGGCTACACTGAGCCGTTGCTGCACGCCTATCGGCGGCGATTCAAATCAAGCGTCGCGTAACGCCTTCGCGAGCGAGAGCAGGCGCTGTTCGCGCGCGGCGATGCGCACGTCGCGCGGGGATCGCAGACGCTGCTGCGCGTCGGCATCGAGTTGCGCGATCAAAGACTCGTCGAGCTGCAACGGCTGCGCTGCGCTCGCGGCGTCGATGGCCTCGATCGTCGGTCGAAACCGACGCAGATAATCGCCGAGTCCTCCTGGTGCGTTCAGATCGCCGACCTCGAACGGTCCCATGAACGCCCAGCGTCGACCGAGCCCGTCGCGCAGCGCTCGATCGACGGCATCGGGGCTCACGACGCCCGCGGCGACCAAGCGGCAGGCTTCGGCGAGCAAACTCCATTGCAGCCGGTTGAGCAAAAACCCCGTCACTTCCTCGCGCACGTGCACCGGTGACTGGCCGACCCGCTGCATCAAGCGCAGCGCGGTGTCGATGGTTTCGGGCGCGGTCACGGCACTGCCGCAGAGCTCGACGTATGGGATGAGATGGGGTGGGTTGACCGGGTGCACGACGAGACAGCGTCGCTCACCGGCAAGGCCCCCGGCAAACGCCGAGGTCGGGAAAGCCGAGGTGGAGCTCGCGAGCACCGCTTGCGGCGTGGCCATGGCATCGAGTCGCGCGAATAGTTCACGCTTGGCCGCAACGTCCTCGGCGATCGATTCTTGTACGTAATCGGCGCCCTCGAGTGCGCTCTCGAGGTTGTCGCACCACGTGATGCGCCCGGCGACAATTTCCGCTGGTTCGGTGAGCAGTGCCGCCTCGAGCAAGGCGTCGAGGGATGCACTTACCTGCATGCGTGCTTGCGGCAAGCGCGCGGGCTCGAGGTCGTAAACCCGCACGGCGAGACCCGAACGGGCGAACACCACCGCCCAACTGGCGCCGACGAGACCCGCGCCGACGAGGGCGATGCGGGAGATTGGTGCAGCGGATTCCATGCGGCATTTTGAGCCCTAG
>RGUL01000090.1 GCA_010027845.1 Gammaproteobacteria bacterium | reverse complement strand
GTTCGGCTTTTTTTTGCTCGAACTTCAAAAAATAGTCGGCCTTCAAAATTAATTGCACGTCGGGATTATTGCCGAAGGCTTGCGAAAATCCTTCGAGCAGCGCGCGGTAGGCTTTGCGCTCCTCATACTTACCGACCGACAGAAATCTGAACGGCTTCGCGCCGGCCTCGCGCTTGGCGCGCAGGAAAGGATGGTAGTTACGCGGGTTCACGCCCTCGGGCACGACGTCGATGATGGCGGGGTCGATGCCGGCCTCGACGAGCACGTCCTTGCCCCACTCGCTCGGCACCCAGACGACGTGCGCGTTGTCGCGCAGATAAGCGACGTAGTCGGCGGGCAGTCGGTCGCTTTCGAAGATCGCCCACAGCACGCGTGTACCTTTGACGAAGCTCACGGCCGGATGGCGCCAAAACCAAATATTGACGTCTTCGGGCGTCGAGCGACGCACGGCGTCCTCGAGCGCGGGCAGTTGTGCGGCATCGACTTCCTCGACCACCGAGCCGAGTAAGCGCAAACTTTTGAGTTCGTTCGCGAACTCGGCGAAATGCACGCCGCCGCCCAACGCGTTGCGCTGTCCGAGCAATCGTATCTTCACCCATTCCTCCGCCGGTCGGTGCCGGCCCCGCTCCTCGCGTCGCTCAATGCGCCGCTGGTACGCCCTTGCCGCCCCGGCGAGCCGCACGGCGTGGCGTCTTGGCGCCCGTCTTGCCGGCATCGGCAGCGGTCGGAACCGGCGTCGGCTGCGAAGCGAGCGCGATCTCGAGCACTTCGTCGATCCACTTCACGGGTTTGATCTTGAGATTGCCCTTAATGTTGTCGGGGATCTCGGCGAGATCTTTTTGATTGTCGATCGGAATCAACACAGTCTCGATGCCACCGCGATGTGCGGCGAGTAGTTTTTCTTTGAGACCACCGATCGGCAACACTTCGCCGCGCAGCGTGATCTCGCCGGTCATGGCGACGTCACTGCGCACGGGGATTTTGGTCAGCGCCGACACGAGCGCGGTGCACATGCCGATGCCGGCCGACGGGCCGTCCTTCGGCGTCGCGCCCTCGGGCACGTGCAAGTGGATATCGAGTTTTTGGTAAAAATCGCCTTCGAGTCCGAGATGCGCAGCACGGCTGCGCACCACGGTCATCGCGGCCTGTATCGACTCCTGCATCACTTCGCCGAGCTGGCCGGTGTGTTGCAGCTTGCCTTTACCAGGGACGATCGCCGCTTCGATGGTCAATAACTCGCCACCGACCTCGGTCCAGGCGAGACCGGTCACCTGGCCGATGCGGTTTTCTTCTTCGGCCTTGCCGTAACGGAAGCGCTGTACGCCCAAGAATTGCTCGAGGTTCTTGGTCGTGACCAGCACGCTCTTGTCGGCCTTCGCGATCTTCTTCGCACCCTTGCCCTTCGAAAGCAATTGACGCACGGCCTTACGACAAATTTTGGCGATCTCGCGCTCGAGACTGCGCACGCCGGCCTCACGGGTGTAGTAGCGGATGATGTCGAGCAGCACGTCCTCGCCGACCTTCAGTTCGCCGCTCGCCAGCCCGTTGTTCTTCATCTGCTTCGGCAGCAGATATTTTTTGGCGATGTTCATCTTCTCGTCTTCGGTGTACCCCGGCAGACGGATGACTTCCATGCGATCGAGCAAAGGCGCAGGAATATTGAGGCTGTTGGCGGTGCAGACGAACATCACCTGCGAGAGATCGAGATCGACCTCGAGGTAGTGATCGTTGAAGGTCGCGTTTTGCTCGGGGTCGAGCACCTCGAGCAGCGCCGATGACGGATCGCCACGGAAGTCCATCGACATCTTGTCGATCTCGTCCAACAAAAAGAGCGGGTTCGCGACCGCGGTCTTGGTCATGTTTTGCACGACCTTACCGGGCATGGAACCGATGTAGGTGCGACGATGGCCGCGAATCTCCGCCTCGTCACGCACGCCGCCGAGCGACATGCGTACGAACTTGCGATTGGTCGCCCGCGCGATGCTCTGCCCGAGCGAGGTCTTGCCGACGCCCGGCGGACCCACCAAGCAAAGGATCGGCCCTTTGATCTTCTCGACGCGCTGCTGCACGGCGAGATATTCGAGGATCCGTTCTTTGATCTTGTCGAGCCCGTAGTGATCTTCGTTGAGCACTTCTTCGGCGCGCGGCAAATCTTTGAGCACCTTGGTGCGTTTTTTCCAAGGTACTTTGACGAGCCAGTCGATGTAGTTGCGCACCACGGTCGCCTCGGCGGACATCGGCGACATCATCTTCAACTTGTTGAGTTCGGTAGTCGCCTTCTCGCGCGCCTCTTTGGGCATGCCGGCGGCCGAGATCTTTTGCTCGAGTTCTTGAACCTCGTTGACCCCGTCCTCCATCTCGCCGAGTTCTTTCTGAATCGCCTTCATCTGCTCGTTCAGGTAGTACTCGCGCTGCGATTTTTCCATCTGCGCTTTGACGCGACCACGGATGCGCTTCTCGATCTGCAGCACGTCCATCTCGCCTTCGATCGCGACCAAAATGTGTTCGAGTCGCGCACGTACGTCGAGGATCTCGAGCACTTTTTGTTTGTCTGCGAGCTTGAGCGCCATGTGCGCGGCGACGGTGTCGGCGAGGCGGCCCGCATCTTCGATGCCGGCCAGTGCCGTCAGCACCTCGGGCGGCACTTTTTTGTTGAGCTTCACGTATTGCTCGAACTGCGACACGACCGAGCGCGACAGCACTTCTAGTTCGCGCTCTTCGTATTTATCTTGCTCGGCGGCCGGCGAGACGTCGGCGGTGTAATGCGGGCCGGCGTGCAGGCTTTCGATCGCGCCGCGGCTGCCGCCCTCGACCAACACTTTCACGGTGCCGTCGGGCAACTTCAACAATTGCAGGATCGTGGCGATCGTGCCGATGCGGTAGAGGTCGTCGAGTTTTGGATCGTCGATGTCGGCCTGGCGCTGTGCGACCAGCATCACGCGCTTGTCGCCCTTCATCGCCGCCTCGAGGGCGAGGATGGATTTCTCGCGCCCCACGAATAGCGGGATCACCATGTGCGGATAGACCACCACGTCCCGCAGCGGCAGGACCGGAAGGTTTTCGAGTGGGGAGCCGGTGGCGCGGGTTTCGTCTGGCACGGATGGGGTCCTCGGAGGCGCAACGGAATGCGCGCCTAGTCTACCCCTGCATGAGGCCGGAAAGACCCCGATTCAAGTGCCGAAAGTTACCTAGACGGACGTCGTGACGTCCGCTACGACGACCCGGTCAGGCCGCCGGGTTGGTGGCCCGCCGCGCGGTCTCCTCGGGCTGCGCCTCGGACTTGAAGACGATGTACGGAGGCGAGTGGCCTTCGATGACCGATTCGTCCACCACGACCTTCTGCACGCCGCGCAGCGAAGGCAGGTCGTACATCGTATCGAGCAGCACCGATTCCATGATGGTGCGCAGGCCGCGCGCGCCGGTCTTACGCTGCATCGCCTTGCGCGCGATCGCGCTCAGGCCGTCGTCGCGGAATTCGAGCTCCGCCCCTTCCATCTCGAACAAGCGCTTGTATTGCTTCGTCAGCGCGTTCTTGGGGTCTTGGAGGATGGAGATCAGCGCCGGCTCGTCGAGTTCCTGCAAGGTGGCGACCACCGGCAGTCGACCGACGAACTCGGGGATCAGGCCGTACTTAACCAGATCTTCCGGCTCGACCTCGTTGAAGACGTCGACGCCCTTCGGCTTGGCGTCCTTGGCGCGGACTTCGGAGGTGAAACCCATACCGCCCTTCTGGGTGCGGTTCTGGATAACTTTCTCGAGGCCGGCAAAGGCGCCACCGACGATGAACAGGATGTTGGAGGTGTCGACCTGCAGGAATTCCTGCTGCGGGTGCTTGCGGCCCCCTTGCGGCGGCACCGAGGCGACCGTGCCTTCGATCAGCTTCAACAGGGCCTGCTGCACGCCCTCGCCCGACACGTCACGGGTGATCGAGGGGTTGTCGGATTTGCGCGAAATCTTGTCGATTTCGTCGATGTAGACGATGCCCGTCTGGGCTTTCTCGACGTCGTAATCGCACTTCTGCAACAGCTTTTGGATGATGTTCTCGACGTCTTCGCCGACGTAGCCCGCCTCGGTCAGGGTCGTGGCGTCGGCGATCGTGAACGGCACGTTGAGCAGCCGGGCGAGCGTCTCGGCGAGCAAGGTCTTGCCCGAACCCGTGGGTCCGATCAGAAGAATGTTGCTCTTGGCGATCTCGACTTCGTCCTTCGCACGGCCGGCCGCGCTACGGGTCTGCAGACGCTTGTAGTGGTTGTAAACGGCCACCGACAGGACCCGCTTGGCGCGCTCCTGGCCGATGACGTAATCGTCCAAAACCTTTTTGATTTCAGTGGGTTTCGGGAGCTTGTCGCGGGCCTTTTCGGCGCGATTTTCGAGCTCTTCACGGATGATGTCGTTGCAGAGCTCGACGCATTCGTCACAGACGAACACCGACGGCCCGGCGATGAGCTTGCGGACCTCGTGCTGGCTCTTGCCGCAGAAGGAACAGTAGAGAAGCTTGCCGTCGTCGTTCCGGCCGCGAGAGTCTTCGGTCATGCGGCTTTTATAGCCGTTTCTCCAGGGCTTTGTCCACGATACCGTAGGCGATGGCCGCTTCGACGCCCATGAAGTTGTCGCGCTCGGTGTCCTGGGCGATCTTCTCGATCGGCTGGCCGGTGTGCTCGGCCAAGATTTTGTTGAGGCGCTCGCGGGTCAGGAGCATCTCACGGGCCTGAATGCTGATGTCGGTCGCCTGCCCCTGAAACCCACCCCACGGCTGGTGAATCATGGCGCGCGAGTTCGGCAGCATGTAGCGCTTGTCTTTCTTGCCACCGGCGAGCAACACGGCACCCATCGAGGCCGCGAGGCCGATGCAGATGGTGCTGACGTCGGGCTTGATGAACTGCATGGTGTCGTAGATCGCAAGACCCGCGCTCACCGACCCGCCCGGCGAGTTGATGTAGAGCGAAATATCTTTGTCCGGATTCTCGGACTCGAGGAACAACAACTGCGCGACGATCAGGTTCGCCATCTGGTCTTCGACCGGGCCGACGACGAAGATCACGCGTTCTTTGAGCAACCGCGAATAGATGTCGTATGCGCGCTCACCGCGGGACGTCTGTTCGACGACCATCGGCACCAAATTCAACGCTTGCTCGTTCATGACGGACCTCAGGCGGTCGGGTTACGGCCGAAGCCGGTGAGTTCGGAGAAACTCGACGGTTTGTCGAGAACCTTCGCGCGCTCGACGACGAAGTCGACCAGTTGATCTTCGAGTGCCAAAGATTCGATTTGGCGCATCGCTTCGACGTTCTGCAAATATTGGCGTCGCAGTTCGTCCGAGCCAGGGCCCTCGCCGGTCGCTTCGGTCAAACGACGATTGACGTATTCACGGTCGAGTTTCAAGTTCTCGGCGCGCAGCAATTCGCTGACGATCAAACCCGTCGCGACGCGGCGCCGCGCCGGCTCTTCCATCGCATCGGTCTGCGGCAGTTGCGACAAATCGCGCAGCCCCATACGACGCGCGAAGTCGACCTGCATCGCCTGCACCTGCTCGGTGATCATCGACTTCGGCACTTCGATCGGGTTTGCGGCGTACAGTGCATCGAGCACTTGCGTGCGCAGCTGTCCGCGGATCGCTTTCGCGAGCTCGTTTTCCATGCTGCTCACGACCGCTTCGCGCAGCGCGGCGACACCGCCCTCGGTGACACCGAAGGACAAACAGAAATCCTCGTCGATTTCCGGCAGTTTCTGCTCTTCGACACTTTTGACGGTTACTTGGAACACGGCGGTCTTGCCGGCGACGTCGGCGCTGCCGTAGTCGCTCGGGAAGTTGACGACGACGCTACGCGATTCACCCGCGGTCGCGCCGCGCACGCCATCCTCGAATTCTTTGAGCATCCGGCCCTGGCCGACCACGAACGGCACGTCGGTACCGGTGCCACCTTGGAAGGTGACGCCGTCGATCCGACCTTCGAAATCGACGGTGACCCGATCGGTGTCGGTCGCGCCGCGCTCGACGGCCGTGAAATCGGGGCGTTGACGCCGCATGGAGTCGAGCATCGCTTCGATGTCGGCATCGGTGATCGATGCGGTGGTGCGCTCGATCGACAGTTCGGCGAGCGAGCCGATCCGAATTTCGGGCAACACTTCGAACGAAGCGACGTAACGAAGTTCGGAGCCGGGTTCGGCGGAGACGAGTTCGATGCGCGGATCGGTCGCCGGACGCAACGATTGCTGCGTGACCGCATCGGACCAGCTCTCGCGCAGCAGATCGCCGACGACTTCGGATTGCACTTGTGCACCGAACTGTTGGCGCACGACCGGCAGCGGCGCCTTACCAGGACGAAAGCCCTTGAGGCGTGCGGTGCGCGCGACGCTCTTCAGGCGCGTTTCGATTTCGGCGCTGACGCGCTCGGCGGGGACCGCCACTTCCATGCGACGTTCAAGGCCGGCGACGGTGCTCAAAGATACCTGCATGACTGTTCCTGATCCTTCAAAAATTCAACGAGTCCGTTAGTTGGTGCGAAAGGAGAGACTCGAACTCTCAAGGGTTGCCCCGCT
>RGUL01000089.1 GCA_010027845.1 Gammaproteobacteria bacterium | reverse complement strand
CTCGCACCGTCTTGGGGCGGCATGATCAACGGAATCATGACCCTATCAGGCGCTTGGCACAAACTGCGAACCGATCCCATCCTTAAATTCCTGATTGTTTCGCTTTCTTTCTATGGCATGTCGACTTTTGAAGGTCCGATGATGTCTATCAAGACGGTAAATGCCTTGTCGCACTACACCGATTGGACGATCGGACACGTGCACTCGGGCGCGCTCGGCTGGGTCGCGATGGTGACCGTCGGATCGCTCTACATACTCATTCCGCGACTCTATGGGCGTACGGAGATGTGGAGCACCAAGTTGATCGATCTCCACTTTTGGATTTTCACGGTTGGAATCGTTCTATACGTCGCCTCGATGTGGATTGCAGGTGTGATGCAAGGTTTGATGTGGCGAGCCACGAATCCCGATGGCACGCTAACCTACACCTTCGTCGAGGCACTCAAAGCCACCTACCCCTACTACGCCGTGCGACTCGCAGGTGGAACGCTCGTGCTCGTCGGTATGTTCGTCATGGTCTACAACGTTGCGAAGACGATCGGCGCCGGCAAAGTTGAACCGGTCCTCGTGCCCGCACCGGCACACGCCTGAGCGGAAGTCTAAGAAATGAAGCACGACGTTATCGAAAAGAACGTGGGCCTACTCGGCATTCTCGTTGCCGTGGTGATCAGCATAGGGGGGCTAGTGGAAATCGTGCCTTTGGTATTCTCGCAAGAGACCACCAAAGCCGCACCCGGCGTCGAGCCGTACACCGCCTTGCAGCTCGAGGGTCGCGACATCTACATACGCGAGGGGTGCTATGTGTGTCACTCGCAAATGATCCGTCCCCTGCGCGGCGAAACTGAACGTTATGGGCACTATTCAGTCGCCGGCGAGTCCGTGTACGACCACCCGTTCCAGTTCGGCTCGAAGCGCACCGGCCCCGACCTCGCACGCGTCGGCGGTCGCTACAGCGACGAGTGGCATCGACTTCATCTGCAGAATCCGCGCGACCTCGTACCAGAATCTAACATGCCAGGATTTCCATGGCTGACCAACGCGATGCTTGATGATTCTTTGACCGCCAAAAAAATGCGCGCGTTGCGAATGGTCGGTGTTCCCTACACGAACGCGCAAATTGCGGGCGCTGCGGACGAAGTGCGCGGCAAAACCGAACTTGATGCACTCGTAGCGTACTTGCAAAGTCTAGGCACTGCCGCGAAAAACTGGGATTGACAAAAATGTCGATCGACACACTCGGCGTATTACGGGGGATAGCGACGGTACTCGCCATGTTGGCGTTCGTCGCGATCGTCGCGTGGGCGTGGAGTCGCCAGCGCCGCGAAAAATTCGACGCGGCCGCTCGCTTACCGCTCGAGGAAGATGAGTTAGGGGAACGACGATCATGAGTGACGGCATCAGCCTCTTCATCGCCTTGGCGGCAATTTTGAACACTGTCGCAGCAGTCGCCCTATTAATGTGGATGCGCAAACGACGTGGTGAAACCACCACCACCGAGGACACGACCGGTCATGTGTGGGATGGTGATCTGCGGGAGTACAACAACCCGTTGCCGCGTTGGTGGTTGTGGCTATTCATGTTGACGGTGATCTTTGCGGTCGCGTACGTGATCCTCTACCCCGGACTCGGCAACAACCGTGGCACGCTCGGCTGGACTCAACAGAGACAATGGGCAGCGATGCAGACGGAACAGGAGCAGCGCACAGCAGCGATCCTCGCCGTCTACCGCGATCGCGGCAGCGCCGAACTTGCACACGACCCGCAGGCGCTCGCCATCGGACGAAACTTGTTCGCCAATAATTGTGCAGCGTGTCATGGTTCGGACGGTCGTGGCGCGCGCGGTTTCCCGAATCTCGCCGATCGCGATTGGCTTTGGGGCGGGACGCCGGAAGCGATCGAGACCACGATCTCACAAGGGCGAACGGGCATGATGGCGCCGTGGAGCGAGGTCCTCGGCACCAAAGGTGTTGCAGATGCCGCGGCGTTCGTCTTGTCATTGTCGGGCCGCAAAGCCGACACAGGCGATGCCGCAGCGGGTCGAACACACTTCATGACGTACTGCGTTGCTTGCCACGGGCCCGAGGGCAAGGGCAATCAAGATCTCGGCGCAGCGAATCTGACCGACGGCATTTGGTTGCACGGGGGCACCCCGGAACGTATCCGAGAAACGATCGCGAACGGCCGTCAAAGCGTGATGCCGGCGCATGCCGACCGGTTGGGCGCCCTGCGCGTGAAATTACTAGCCGCTTACGTACAAAGCCTCGGAGAGGTACGTGTCGCAAGCAGTGCCCGCTGAGAACCTCAGCGCACGTGGGCGTCTTTGGCTCACGGTGACGTGGGCTTCATTCCTAACGGCAAGTCTCGCGACGATGGTCTTCTTTGCGTTCGTCGATCCGACACCGATCGTCGCGTTGCTGACGCCGACGGCCGCCATACCAACACGAACCGCACTATATAGCGTGGGCTTCTTTTTCTTTTGGGCGATCTGCGCCACAGCCGCATCATTAACCGCTTGGCTCATGAGCGCACCATCCGACGACACGACGATCGGCAACGAACGGCGCTGAAGACGATGACTCAGTCGACTGCCAGCGACTTCGACGACCAAGAGACGTCGTATTACGAAGCACACCGTAAAGTTTATCCGCGTGATATCAACGGTCGTTTCGCCAATTTGCGAAAGATCGCCGCTTGGGTGTTGCTCGGCATTTTTTATGGGCTGCCCTGGCTACGCTGGCACGGTCGACAGGCGATCCTGTTTGATTTACCTGCGCGTCAGTTTCATATTTTTTCTTTAACGCTGTGGCCACAGGACTTCATCTTTCTCACCTGGCTGCTGGTCATAGCTGCGCTCAGTCTGTTTTTCTTCACAGCGGTCGCCGGACGGTTGTGGTGCGGCTACGCATGCCCGCAAACGGTGTGGACCGAAGTTTTCATCTGGATGGAGCGCATCACGGAGGGCGACCGCTCACGGCGCATGAAACTCGATGCCGCGCCCTGGTCGGGCGACAAATTGGCGCGCAAAGGGGCGAAGCAATTTCTATGGGTTGCGTTTTCACTTTTGACCGGATTCACCTTCGTTGGCTTCTTCACGCCGATCGAAGAACTCGGCGGCCTAGCACTGCACGCTGAACTCGGTCCCTGGGAGACGTTCTGGATATTCTTTTACGGGTTCGCGACCTACGGTAATGCCGGTTTCCTGCGCGAGCAGGTCTGCAGATACATGTGCCCGTATGCGCGCTTCCAAAGCGCGATGTTCGATCGCAACACGCTGATCATCACCTACGACGCCGAACGAGGCGACCCGCGTGGCGGTCGTCGGAGAGGAGAGAATCCGCGTGATGCGGGTCTCGGTGATTGCACAGACTGCACGCTGTGCGTTCAAGTTTGTCCGACGGGCATCGATATCCGAAGCGGGCTGCAGTCCGACTGCATCGCCTGTGCGGCCTGTATCGACGCCTGCGACTCGGTGATGGACCGCATAGGGTATGCACGCGGCCTCGTGCGATACACAACACAAAACTCGCTCGATCACGGCAGGTCGCACATCCTGCGACCGAGGGTGATCGTTTACTTCACTCTGCTCGCGTCGCTGTGCTCGGGGTTCGCGCTCGCACTCGCAAGACGTGCTCCCGTCGCACTCGATGTGTTGCACGATCGTAACTCGCTCTATCGTGTACTCGACAGTGGTGAAATCGAAAATGTCTACCTACTCAAGATCATGAACAAAGACGGCACCGCACACCGTTTTCAGGTTCGACTCGATCCACGGCACACCGCCAACACCACGCTTCAGCTCGACCCATCGACACCGCCGTTCGACGTCCCTGACGGTACGGTATTCAACGCGGCCGTTCGTGTGCGCCGGCCAGCACACGCAGATGATAGATCGATCACCCCTTTACGCTTCGCGATCGAAGCCGTCGACGCACCGACCTTGCGCGCAGATGCCGAGGCGCGATTTTTTGCACCACGCGAGTAATTCGTCATGTCGATCAACAATCGTCACAGTACTGTTTTTTGGGTGGTGATCGGCATCCCGGTTGTTGCGGTAGTCGCTAGCATGTTGCTCATTTTCGAAGCGGTGCGCAGCAAAGATCCGGAACTACCCCTCGAGTATGGCGTAGAGGGACGGGCGCTCGATGCGGACTATGCCGCAGCTGCACGCGCTCAGTCTGCCGGCGTCGCACTCACCATTGATTACGTCGCAACGGATCGACTGCGAGTCCGCGCGACCGCTAATGACGAGAGCATGCTCCCGCAAGTGCTCAACTTGCGTTTTACGCACACGACACAACCCGTCCGCGATCGTCACGTGGCGCTACAGCGCAGCGAAAGAAATTTATATGTCGCGACTTTCGCGCCACTCGAGCGTGGTCGTTGGCTGCTACAAGTGGACGGTCAACCGGTCGATGGCGCCGCTTGGATGCTGCGCAAACGCTTGCACGCCCCGTTCGACGTCGTAACCATTGATCGTCGACATCCGTGAATACCGTCCACGCACCATTGACCGTCGGCCACTTTAGCACCGAGGCAGATGGCGAAGGTTATGCAGTTTTCGATGCCGAGGGCATACATTGCACCAACTGTGCGCGCTCGATTCGACGCGCCCTCGAGGCACTGCCCGGTTTACGACGTATCGACATCAACGTCGTCGATCGGCGCGTGTCGGTCGTTTGGGACACGCACCGCATCGCACTTGCGAAAATACTCGCCACCATTGCTGATCTCGGCTTTAATCCGGTGCCACTCGTCGGTGAGCGCGCAGTCGTTGCGCAACGCGACGAACGCCGCCGCGCCCTTAAGCGCGTCGGGCTCGCCGGACTCGGCTCCATGCAGCTGATGATGTACGCGGTCGGTCTCTACGCCGGCGCATTCTCGGGAATCGATCCGTCAATCGCCGAATTTTTGCGCTGGACATGCTTGGTCATCGCAACGCCAGTGATGTTCTATTCGGGCATGCCGATACTGCGCGGTGCACTCGACGATTTTCGCCGTCGTGTACTCGGCATGGACGTCACCGTTGCGCTTGCGCTGCTACTTGCTTATGCCGCGAGCGTCGTCAACACATTGCGCGGAACCGGCGACATATATTTCGACTCGGTTGCGATGTTCATCTTCTTTCTTTCACTTGGGCGCTACGTCGAGATGCGCAGCCGCCATCAATCGGCAAACGCCACGGAAGCCTTGGCACGCGCCCTGCCCGCGACGGTACAGAGGCTCGATGCTTCGCTGCAAAGCGCGACGAAAGTTCCACTCGAGTCGGTCGTCGCTGGTGACCGCTTACGCATCGGCTCCGGACAAATCGTTCCGGTCGATGGTCGCGTGTTAGAAAACGACGCCCTCATTGATGAGGCACTCGTCACCGGCGAGTCGATACCGATAACGCGGGCGGTCGGCGCCCCGCTGCTCGGCGGGTCGGTGAACATTGGGGAGGCGTTCGCCATGGAGGTGACACGCGCAGCACGGGATTCGACCTTACATTCTTTGGTTCGCCTTCTCGAGCGTACCCAGAGCGAGCGACCGCGTCTCGGAATCGCCGCCGAACGCATGGCTTCATGGTTCGTACTGCGCGTCCTGCTGCTGACGACTGCTGTCGGTTTTCTTTGGTATTTCATAGAACCCGCCCGTGCGTTCCCGGCAGCGCTCGCGGTGCTCGTTGCCACTTGCCCTTGTGCGTTATCGCTCGCGACGCCAGTTGCGATCGCAGCGGCGACCTCGCGTCTTGCAGCGCGCGGTATTTTGGTATTGCGCGCCGACGCGGTCGAGGGACTCGCGACGGTCGACCGCGTGATGTTCGACAAGACCGGTACGCTGACCGTGGGCACGCCGTCAATCCTGTCCTGCGAGACTCGCGCGGACTTTGACCGAACACGTGCATTAGCCGTTGCCGCCGCACTCGAAGCCTCGTCCAGTCATCCACTCGCTACAGCGTTTCGCGCACACGGGCAACCGGACGTGCGCTGTGCCGACGCGCGCGAACATCCCGGCCTCGGCATAGAGGGAACCGTCGACCGCAACCGATATCGGATCGGACAGCGAACATTCGCTCTGCAAAATTCGATGGCGGCTTCGAACTCTACCTCGGACACGACCGGCGGCGATCTCGTATTGTCCGACGAGCGCGGGATTGTGGCCAACTTTCGCCTCACCGACGATCTCCGCAACGACGCGCGGGAGACCCTGGAGGCTTTAAGAGCATTAGCACTAACACCCATGCTCGCGAGCGGTGATCGGCACGACGCCGTCGCCCATGTCGCCCGAGAACTGCATATCGATGCGGCTGCAGGACGACTCTCACCTGTCGAAAAGCTCGCTTGGCTCAAAGAGACCCAAGCTGCAGGACATCGCGTGCTGATGATCGGCGACGGCATCAACGACGGCCCCGTGCTCGCAGCAGCGGACGTTTCAATGGCTATGGGGCGAGGCTCGCCTATCGCACAGGCGGCCGGTGACCTACTCTTACTGCGCGACTCGCTCGCCGCATTGCCCGAGGCGGTTCAAATCGCGCGCCACGCACTCGTTGTGGTGCGTCAAAATCTGCGCTGGGCTGCAGCGTACAATTTTGCTGCGATTCCGCTCGCTGCGCTCGGCTTGATGCCGCCCTGGATTGCAGCGATCGGCATGTCGCTCTCGTCTTCGTTCGTCGTTCTTAATGCGCGCCGGATCGCGTCGCGCACCGGAGTAGTTTGATGACCAGCATCTATCTACTGATTCCCTTGTCGCTGCTGCTGTTAGCCGTCGGCGCCTGGGCTTTTTTTTGGGCCGTCAACAACGACCAATTCGAAAACCTCGACGAGTCTGGAAAATCAATTTTTAACGGCGAGCGTCCCGACATACCCCCTGACGATATTGAGCAAACCCGTTGATACTGGCGAGCGCGACATTACCCCTAATCAAGCAGCGAAGAGGCGAGGACCCGCCCTCCCCTGGCGCGTCTGTTGTCGTTTAAGTGATATCACGCGGTCCGACGACCCTCAGGTCCGACTTAAAAAATCGCAGTGAAAATATTGGCGCTTGTCGCACCTGTGTCGCACCGAATCTTTGGCGCTATAAGTGATTGGGATCCGGACGGATTTGTTGGCAATGAAACTCTGAAAATCCGCGTGTCGTTGGTTCGATTCCGAC
>RGUL01000088.1 GCA_010027845.1 Gammaproteobacteria bacterium | reverse complement strand
CGCCGGACCGAACGCCGCGAACGTGCGCGTCTGGCCCGCGCGCACCGCGACTCCGTGCGCGATCGTATACGCCCACACGGGCGTCTCCGTCTCCGTTCGCCCGAGCCCGATCACCGCGGTCCCGTCCTCGTGGAACGTCACGTCGAGACTCACCAGCGCAACTCCGGGACCGAGCACCGTGTCCCGCGTCGCCGTCGCGCCGTCATACAACTGCCCCATTTTTCTTTTTTTTCTTTTTTTCTTCTTTTTTTTTCCTTTTTCTTTTTTTCTTTTTTCTTTTTCTTGGTTTTTTTGCGGACGATTTTTTACGTGGCGCGCACGTGCGTGACGATGCGCGCGCACAGCGGGCACTCGAGCATGAGCATCAGGTCCAGGAACGACCACCCGCCGCCGTCGCCGGAAACACGAAACTTCAGCGCGAGCATAAGGTAGAAGAGCACACGCACCTTATGGTACTCGCCGACGGTCTCCAGCACCGCTCTCACCGGCCCCGGTGCGTGATCCACAAGATCCTTGATCGTTTCCACGAGCGCGACGACGTGCGTCGCGTACACCGGCGAGTACACCGTGTTCTGCTCCACCGGGAACGCCTGCCCCACCACCGCGGCGATGCCAGGTACCACGCGCAGCACCGTCTCGAGCTTCACCACGTTCGCGATCAGGTCCGTCACGCCGTGGTACGTCTCCCGCTCGGGGCTCTCCGTCGCGCACATCTCCAGGTCATCGATCTGCGTGTACTCCTGCGCGATCCCGGAGACCGCGAGACCGAGCGACGCGAGCGCGTCTTGCTTGTAGTACGCACCGATCGACACCGCGACGTGCGTCGCGTGGCGCGCGCACGCGTACATCAGGCACGCGAACGCGTCGTGCTTCTTGTCCGTCGACATCGGCGTGAAGAACCGCGCCATCGTCGCGCGCGCCGCGATCTCGACCTCCGAGTTGTCCACCCTCATACACGCACCCGCGATCTCCATGATCGTGTACATCGCCGCGCGAACCGACTTCGCCGCGTCGCCGCCCGAGGACACCACGACCAGCGCGAACATCAGCACCGCGTATATCGGGTCGTTCGCCATCGAGCCGAGGAACTCGAGCACCATCGACGTACACCCGAGGCCGCGCACCACGCCGCTCATCGCGCCCTTCTTGCCTCGTCTCTGCGTCGCCGACGCGATGATCGCGTCGAGCTCCTCCGTCGTCACGCGCCTACTACTACTACTAGTACTCGGCTCACGCGGCTCACGAGACTCTTCTTCTGCTGCTACTTCTGCGTACGCGGAGCGCGCGCTCTCGTCGAGCTTCGCGACGTACGCCGCCCACTCCTGTTCGGTTCTCGGAACCCGCATTTCCTTTTCTTTTCTTTTTTTGGGGGTGTCCCGCGGCTCAAAACCCGATTTTTTTTTATATCGCGCGTGAACAGAAAAAAGGGCAAAAAGACAAAAAAAAAGAGGCTCTGCTTCCTTTTTAAGAGTTTGAAAGAAAATGAGAACCGAGTACCGCGCGGGCGGGCTGTTGCCCGTTCGCCGATCCGAGAACGGCGTCGAGTGTCTCCTCCTGCGCGAGCTGCGTTATAACGAGGACGTCCTCCACGTCGCCGGCGGCCGCGTCGAGCCGCGCGACGGCGGCATCAGGGACACGATCCGCCGCGAGTTCATCGAGGAGGTCGGCGCGTGGCCCGTCGATCTCACGAAACGGATCTCGAACGCGACCTTGCGCAACGTCGCGCGCGGCTACTGTCTCGCCACGATCGACGTCACCGACGTCGACGTCGCGCCGCCGGGGAACACGCACTGGGTTCCGCTCCGCGATTTAGGGCCCGAGCAGGATACCGTCGCGCCGCTCAGCTGGCTCGCGAAACGGTGCGTCTCCTCCGTCTCCTAGTTTTGCTCCGCGCTTTCCTCGCGCCTCGTGGACGAACCCGGTGCCCTCGCCGAGCACGATCAGCGCGCTCTCGATCCCGTACCGCCCCAGATCGATCTTGTACGGCGCGCGCACATCACAACGCGCTGCAGGTACTTCGACATGCGCACGAACACGAGCGCTAGCCTTCGGCGACGACGCGTATTCGTTCCAGTGCACCGCGAAGTCGACGAGGTTCTCGAGCCCCGCGTTCTCGAAGTTCGCGCGCGGACCTCCTCCATTTTTTCCATGCCGCACTTTGTTTTTTTTTGTTTTTTTCTTTTTCGGCTCTCCATGTGCACGTCAAGTTCTTCTTCTAGCACATCGCGACCCTCACCTCATGGGCCCCATGGGCCTCACGGGCCTCATGGGCCTCTTCATGGGCCTCACGGCCATCTTCTTCGTGGGCCTCACGGCCCCCATGGGCCTCTTCATGGCCGACTTCATGGGCCTCTTCTTCGTGGGCCTCATGGGCCCCATGGGCCTCATGGGCCTCTTCGCGGCCAAAGGCCGCATAGGTCCGGAGTCGGGGCTCCTCGCCTTCGCTACCTTCTTGCGTTCCTTTTCCGCCGTACATGCCCATGGTGCTCGCGTACAGCGCGCACAGCCTCGCCCGCTCGCTCTCCGTGACCTCGTGCGTCAGCGCAAGATCGAACTCGTTCCGGAGCATCACGAGCGCTTGTCTGTACGTCGATAGCTCCGCCGCTCGTCGGTGCAGTCCGAACCCGGCGCTGAGAGCCTGGAGGCACGCGATCGCGATCCCCGTGAACCCGATGATGCGCCGCGCCGTCGCCTCGTCGAACATACCGACATCGACTAGACTCGTGCCCGTGATGATCGCGTTCAACACTAGCTGCGGCGCGTACATCGCGTAGTGCACGCCGAGCGCCGTCCGTCGCTTACACGTCGCCGCCTCCACCGCCGCGTTGATCTCCACGATCTTCTTCTCCACGTACCGCGCGAACTCCATTTTCTTTTTTTGCTTTTTTTTTGCTTTTCTTCCTTTTTTTTCTTTTTTCCTTTTTTTCTTTTTTTCTTTTTTTCTTTTTTTCCTTTTTTTCTTTTTTTCCTTTTTTTGCTTTTTTTCCTTTTTTTGCTTTCTTTTTTTCTTTTATGGGTCTACCAAGATCAAGAAAATGAGAGAAAAGGACGGGGCGCACAAAGAGGTGATGCGCACACTCGGCCTTGTGTGCGGCGTCTTCGCGCAGCGCATCAAAGGCCGCCACGGCGCCGTGAGCGCGTACGTGAGCGAGGTCGAGTCGGTCGTCCGGCGCGAGAGTGACGCCGACGTCGCGGCCGCGTGGATCGGCAGGCTCTTTCTCGCCTCGATCGAGCTACGCTCCGCCAACGAGCTCACGACGGAAACCAAGATCACCGAGGTCATGCGCATGTTCGAGACGTCGCTGCCTCGCGTCGAGACGATCTACGTGCGGCTCGGGTTCGTCAAGGACGCGGACATACGCGCGGCGATGAAGTCCACGCGGCGCGCGAAGCGGCTCGTCGCCTACGCGCTGTTCAGCGCCCTCGGCGAGAAACACGCCGTGCTCCACATCGTGCGCTTCAGCGAGGATCGTATCGGCCTCGTGGTATACGCCGAGTGTATCGACGGCGCGTGGGAGATATACTACACGCCCGTACAGAAAGAGAAACCAGGGCTCATACTCGACACGGTGAGTCTGCGCTCGGCGAAGCCTCATCACGCGCCGCAGATGTACCGCATCGAGTCGATCCGCGAGCGGCACACGAAGCGCACGCGCGTTGCGCTCGCGGTGCTCTCTACCGACGCGCCGATCAACGTTCCCGACCCGACCGCCATCGCGTCGCCGAGCACTAGTCCCGTTCTGTTCACCGAATACGCGAACACGCAGCTCAAGGTTTATAGGGAGATCGCGCACCGGTGGGCCCGACGACCGTACCCTCGGTTCGGTAGGACGCTCCTCTCGCTCCTGCGCACGTGGCGCGTCGTTGGCGACGACGTGATGGTGGATACTCTGCTCTTGGACGTGCTCTACAAGACCGACGATCACGACGACCGCGTCGCGCTCACGTTCGACGAGCTCAAGACGATGGTCGAGTCCGCTACAGAGGAGTACGAACAGTACCAGAAGCCGTGGGATCCCGATGTAAATAAGACACGCCTAAAGGCAATACAGGCCCAAGAAGGATCCGAACGATTCTCGGACGCGGTAGAAATCGTAAAAGAGAAGATAACAATGGTAAACGAGATCCTCGATAGCAGTATCGATGGAACGCGTCATAAGGATATCGAGACGATCATGGGCAGACCGGCCGCTGAGATCGCGTCTTTCCTTTCGGTTAGTGTCACTACGGATAAGACCGGTGCCCCATCTTTGGAGGACGCCGAGATAAAGAAAATTACAGATAAACTTAAAAGTCCAGATATCGATCTAACGAAAGTCACCGGTCTAACGAAACAAAAGGGCGAAGAAGAACCTAAGGCTAAAGCCGTAAATGCGGGAACCACAGAGGCCGGAACCAAAGAGACCGAAGCAGCAAAAAAGGCCGAAGCGGATGCCGAAAGTGAAAGACTTAAGCTCGGGAAGTACTGGGCGATGGTGTATAAGATTCTGCACGCGCAGACGACCAACATCGGCACGTGCATCGAAAAGTACCGCGAATGGTACGAAAAAGCGTTCGCGAACGACACGGACGTGCACGTCGTGTGGGATATCGGTAAGTACCACGAGAGGCAGCATTTGGGCACGATACTCGTAGGGTCGTACATCGTGGGGAGCTACACATACGACGCGGTACGACACGGGCAAAAAGTGTGGTACGTGTACAAGAAGATGTCGGACGACTCGTTCGAAAAGGGGATGTTCAAGAAAGGCGACGACCGGGTCACGTGGACGGAGTACGGCGCGGCGCTGGGTAAGACGAGCGTGCGCGCCGCGGACATCGTGAGCGCGAAGAGCAAGAAGATGCACGGGCCGTACTATACCGAAAAGCAGGTCATACGTGCGATACTGCATCCGCCGGAGGACACGCTGCGCGCTACCGTAGATAAGAACAAGTTTTGGATCAAGTGCGAGCAGCCAAAGATCGAGAGCGATGGGAAAAATTACACAAGGTGGGATGTCGGTGAGTGGCGTACCGGAAGAGCATGGCGCTCTTTTATGACGGGTTTAAGTTATCTGAGCCCAAATTTGAACATGAGTGACGCTGTGGCGCTTGGTAGTGGTGCTCTGGGTTATTATTTCTGCGGCTTTAGCCGCCGTCGCAGGGTATGCTCTTGGAGCCGCCGCTCGTACGGCACGTTCTTACATAAACAACCCAGCATCCGCAGCAAACCAAGAGATTCTTAGGGAAGCAAAATCTAAGACGATCGGCGACGAGGCGGCGAGCGCTGCTATTCCGCGCGTCGACGATACGTTTAATCTAGTGGCATTCGGCCTTGAAGCGTCGCCTGCCATGTGCACTCTCGCACTCCAGAACGCGGAACGCGCCGCCTTCGCTGTTACCGGTACCTAGCGAGGTTTTTTCCAGGGGGCCCGCCAATTTTTTTAAACCAATTTTTTGAACCAATTTTTTTATTTTTTATTTTGTTTTCTTGTTTCTTTTTTTCTTTTTTTTTCTTTTTCTTTTTTTCGTTTTTTCTTTTTTTTTTCTCATGACGCGCGCTCCACGAACGAAACACCGAACGTTGTCTCCCACTCCGCGCGCCGCTCGGTCCACGCTTCTTGGCTCACGACCCACCGCGCGGGGTGCGCGCTCGTCGTCCACTTCGCGTTGCTCGCCTTTAGCGCGGCGCGCATCTCGAACGTGTGGTCGTTTCCAACGAGAGCGACGTCCGTCGCGCCAACAATATACGAAACCACTTTACTTGTGGAGGCCGCTGAGGCCGTTGAGGCCGAGCAAGGCACAGCCCAAGTGGAGGCAGAGAGAATCGATGAAGTTGAAGGGGACGCGGTACCCGTGGAGGCCGTTGAGGCCGAGAAAATCGAGGCCGTTGGGGCCGTGGAGGCCGAGCAAGGCGCCGCCCAAGTGGAGGCCCCAGTGGAGGCCCCAGTGGAGGCCGTGGGGGCCAACAGATGCGTCGCGCGCATCGCGATGTTTGCCGCGACGAGCTCGGAGTTCACGGAGCACACGCCGCGCACCGCGTCGAGCGCGCGCTCCATTGACCCGAGCGTCGTTTCGATACGCGAAAGCGTGGCTGCGATTGACGCGAGAAAGTGCGCTTGGTGCGCTTGGTGCGCTTGGTGCGCTTGGTGCGCTTGGTGCGCACACTCAGGGGTCGGCGGTGGGTCGGTTTCTGGGCTCACGGAGACCGAAAAGTCCATCGCTTCCGTCGCTTGCTGCACGCGTCGCGAGTCCATCGTCTCTTTCGGTGCCGTCGCCTCGTGCGCGGCCGTCGCCTCGTGCGAGGGTCGTTTCTTCGGCGGCATTACTCCCCTCCAAAAAAAGCCCCAAAAAGTTCTTTTTTTTCTTTTTTTTTCTTTTTTTTTGGGGGATGTGGGGTTTTGGTCCCAACAATCGAGAACAATCGAGAACAATCGAGAATCAAAAAAAAAGAAGATTCTGGAAGGGAAGTCCATACCCAAAAAAAAGGATAAAAGGAAAGCGGTCGCAAAAAAAAGAAAAAGAAAAAGGCTCGAGCGGCCGCGACGAACGCAAACGAAAACGGCGAAAACCCCAAGAAAAGGATATACAAAAAAGCTAACAAATGGCCAAGTGTGCGCACCCATCCGCGATCAACGTTGAGTCCATCCTTATCGACGACCCGTACAAGGCAGGCAATTGCAAGAAGTGCCGCATGACCAACGGCCGCGCGCCGATTATCATCCAGACGCCCGTGGTGCACCTGCCGTTCGTGTTCCGCCCGGGCGAGGACACGAGCGTGAGCGGCGCGATCGACATGCAACCCGACCCGGTGCGGCGCAAGTACGCGGAGGATTTCATCGACTTGTTGAAGCGCATCGACGCGTTCGTGAAAGCGAAAGCCGTCGAGAACTCCGTGCCGTGGCTCGGCGCGCCGAAATCGGCGGAAGTGATCGAGTCGCTGTACAAGCCCGTCCTGCGCGAGAGCGAGAAGTACGCGCCGAACTTTAAGATGAAGTTTTTGACGAAGGACGACGGCACGCCGGACTTCGACGTGTACGACGAGGAGATGCTCCCTGTGACGAAACCGCTCGTCGAGATCTTCGCCAAGAATAGCCGGTTCACGGCGATCGTCGAGTGTACCGGCGTGTGGCTCGCGGGTGGAAACTGCGGCTACAACTGGCGCATCAAGCAGATCAAGATGTACCAGAACGTCGAGCAAATCGTGTTCTTCGACGACGCGGTGATCGGCGCGTCGACCACGTCGACTACGACGACCGCGACGACGACAACGGGCCCGCTT
>RGUL01000087.1 GCA_010027845.1 Gammaproteobacteria bacterium | reverse complement strand
GCGCCATGAGCCGCGTCATCGCCATCGCCAACCAAAAGGGAGGCGTCGGCAAAACCACCACTGCCGTGAATCTCGCCGCCTCGCTCGCTGCGACGCGTCGGCGCGTGCTGCTGGTCGACCTCGACCCGCAGGGTAACGCCACCATGGGCGTCGGCATCGAAAAAAACGAAATCGTGCGCGGGGCCGGCGACGTGTTGGTTGGGGACTGCACCGCCCAGCAAGCGACGCTGGTGCTCGAGGCGCCGGCGATCGCCTTGATTCCGTCGAACCAAGATTTGACTGCTGCAGAAGTACAATTGCTCGGTCTTGCCGTGGGCCGCGAACTCAAGCTGCGCAACGCACTCAAAACCGTCCGCGACGATTACGATTTCGTGCTGATCGATTGTCCGCCCGCGCTCAACATGCTCACCGTGAACGCGTTAGTCGCCGCCGATAGCGTGCTCGTGCCGATGCAATGCGAATATTACGCGCTCGAAGGTTTGACCGCGTTGCTCGGTACGATCGAGCAGATTCGCACCGCCGTGAATCCCGAGATCGAAATCGAAGGCGTGTTGCGCACTATGTTCGACCCGCGCAATAACCTCGCCAACGAAGTCAGCGCCCAACTACTCACGCACTTCGGCGACAAAGTTTTCAACACCATCGTGCCGCGTAACGTCCGCCTTGCCGAAGCGCCGTCGTTCGGTAAACCCGCGTTGTTGCACGACAAAGACTCCCGCGGCGCAATCGCCTATCTCGCACTCGCCGGCGAGATGATCCGTCGCAACGAACACCGTACGCCCACCGCCCGCCGCGCCTGATTCGCTATCATCGCGGCCATGATGCAAAAGAAGCCCAGTCTCGGGCGCGGCCTCGACGCCTTGCTCGGTCAAAAGACCGTTGCCGCCGCGGGCGCGACCGTAGCACCGACCGGTTTACCCGGCGACGAGCTCACGCGTCTGCCGCTCGATCTTTTGCAACGCGGGCGCTATCAACCGCGCGTCGACATGCGACCGGAGACGCTCGAAGATCTCGCCAACTCGATCCGCTCTCAGGGCGTCGTCCAGCCGATCGTCGTGCGTCCGATCGAAATGCCGGGCGCCGCGCCGGGCGCGGCCTCGACGCGCTATGAAATCATCGCCGGTGAACGTCGTTGGCGTGCAGCGCAGATGGCCGGACTCAATGAAATCCCGGCCATCGTGCGACGCGTGCCCGACGAGGCGGCCATCGCGATGGCCCTCATCGAAAACATCCAGCGCGAGAACCTCAATCCGCTCGAAGAGGCCCGCGCCCTGCAGCGCTTGATCCAAGAATTCGGCGTCACACATCAACAGGCAGCCGACGCCGTCGGTCGCTCGCGTACCTCGGTCACCAACTTGTTGCGCTTGCTCGAACTCGCGCCCGAGGTCGCCGAGCTCGTCGATCGGCGCGAACTCGAAATGGGCCACGCGCGTGCTCTGCTCGGCCTGACGCAGAAGCGTCAGCAAGTTGAAGTGGCACAATTGGTCTCGAAAAAAGGCCTATCCGTCCGCGAAACTGAGGCATTGGTTCGCCGGCTGATCAATCCGCCGAAAAAGCCTGGCGACGGCGAAGGCCTAGAGGCCTTCGGTGGCGGCGATCCGAACGTCCGCGAGCTCGAGGTTCGGCTCGCCGACACACTCGGCGCCAAAGTGTCGATCGAGCATTCCGCGCAGAGCGGCAAAGGTAAGCTGGTCGTCACCTACAACTCGCTCGACGAACTCGACGGTATTCTCGCGCACATCCATTGATGCCCCATCGGGGCAGCCCTATAATCGCGCGCCTTCGCAGCCGGCCCACTTAACTCGTGGACCGGCTTGACGTTTGTGGCCCCGGGAAGATCGGCCCATGACCTCCACCAGCGACCCGCAAGCTCGTCGGCTCGCCGGACGGATTCTGCTCTGGCAGGCGGTCGTCACCCTGGTGCTTGCTGGGGTCATCACGCTCGCGGTCAACGCTGCGGCGGGTGGCTACACCCTGGTGGGTGGTGCGATCGGGTGGGTGGCGAACTTTTATATGTCCGTCGCCGCGCTCCGACCCGCGCGTGCTGCGGGGGCCGCGCTCGCGCGGTTGCTGCTCGGTCAGTTCGTGAAGGTGTTGCTGACGATTGCGATGTTCATCGCCGTCGCCCAGCGAGAGGACGTGGTTTGGCCGGCTTTGATGCTCGGCTACATCGCGACGATGGTGGTGTTTTGGGTGGTGCCCGTGGTCGATGGACCGCGACAACCGCCTCGATCCCTGCCACGAGAGACGGACGAAAAACAGGGAACCGACGTTTAAGCGAAACACGATGGCCACGGAAGCAGCACACGGCGAATCCCCGACCGACTACATCGTCCACCACCTCACGCATTTGAAGGTGGGCTCGGGGTTTTGGACCTTCCACGTCGACACTTTGTTGGTCTCGGCGTCGCTCGCACTTTTGGTCGCCGTGATGCTGGTCCGCGCCGCGCGGGTCAAAAGTAATGGTGCGCCGTCCGGTTTGCGCGCCTTCGTCGAATGGGTTTACGAATTCGTCGACGGCAACGTCGCGGACATCTACCACGGCAACCGTGCATTTTTGGTTGCGCTCGGTATGACGCTCTTCACCTGGGTCGTCGCCATGAACGCGATGGACTTACTGCCGCTCGATCTGCCGGGCGGTATCGCCTCGATGCTCGGCGCCGACTATTTCCGTGTCGTGCCGACCGCCGACCTCAACGGCACCGTCGCGATGGCGATCGTGGTGCTGGTGTTGATCGTCGGTTACGCGATCCGCGCGAAAGGCGTCGGCGGCTATCTCCACGAGTGGATCGCCGCACCGTTCGGCTCGAATCCGATTCTTTGGATTCCCAACATCTTCTTGAACGCCGTCGAGTTGATCGCGAAACCCGTGTCACTCTCGATGCGGTTGTTCGGCAACATGTATGCCGGCGAAATTCTCTTCATGCTCATCGCTCTGCTCGGTATGGCCTTCGCGGCCTCGATCGGCGGTGTCGCCTTGTTCGTCGGCCAGGTGATCTTCGGCGCCGCTTGGGCGGTGTTCCACATCTTGATCGTGCTGCTGCAGGCCTACATCTTCATGGTGTTACCGGTGGTGTACATCTCGATGGCCGAAGAGCACCACTGATCAAAAGTTTTTTCCACGCGTTCTTGATATCGACCAGGAGTCTCTAGAAATGGAAGCGATCGCAAACGTCCAGGCGTTCACCGCCATCGGCATCGGCATCGGTGTAATGGGTTCGAAGTTCCTCGAATCCGCCGCCCGTCAGCCGGAACTCACCCCGATGCTGCAAACCAAGATGTTCCTGCTCGCAGGCCTCATCGACGCGGCGTTCCTGATCGGTGTCGGTCTGGCGATGTTGTTCGCGTTCGCCAACCCGCTGCTCGCCCGCGTCGCTGGCGGCTGAGCGAACCCGAAGGTATACGAACTCCCTAAAGGGAGAGATAGGTCATGACGATCAACGCCACATTCATCGGCCAGATCATCGTCTTTCTGATCCTGCTGTGGGTCATCGCAAAGTACGTCACGCCAGCCATGGCGGCGGAAATCGACGCTCGCAACCGTAAGATCGCCGACGGCCTCGCGGCCGCCGAGAAAGGCCAAAAAGATCTCGCCGACGCCACTACGCGCGCCGACGCCATCATCCGCGAGGCGCGCGAGCGGGCCAAGCAGATCGAGGACCAAGCCGCACGCCGCTCGAACGAAGCGGTCGACGCCGCTAAGCAGCTCGCGCAAACCGAGGGTGCTCGCATCGTATCGGCCGCACGCGAAGAAGCCGCGAGCGAAACGACCCGCGCCCGTGATGCACTACGCAAAGAATTCGGCACCCTGGTGGTGACCGGTGCTTCGCGCTTGCTGGAACGGGAAGTCGATGCGAAGGCGCACGCGCAGTTGCTCGACAAGCTCGCCGACGAGATCGCACGTGGCTGACGCAGCGACGCTTGCCCGACCGTACGCGCGCGCTGCGTTCGAACACGCAAACGCCGCGCAGCAGCTCGCTGCCTGGGGCGATCTGCTCGCGAAGGCGAGCGCCGTGATCGGCGACGCGCAAGTGGCGCCATTGGTCGGCAACCCGCACGTCAAGCGCACCGACTTCGTCGAGTTCGTGCTCGACGTTGCCGGTGGCGCGAGCGACGAGCGTGCGCGCAACTTCCTGCACCTGCTGGCTGACAACGGTCGCCTCGCAGTGCTGCCGGAAATCGCCGCGCAATTCGCGGAGCTGCGCGCAGCCGTCGAAAACACCGTCGATGTGACGGTGACGTCGGCGTTGCCGTTGACCACGGAACAAAGCGACAAGTTGACGCAGGCGCTGACGCGTCGTCTGCGTCGCACCGTGCGCTTGCACACCGCGGTCGATCCGTCTTTGGTCGGCGGTGCGATCGTGCGCGCCGGCGATTTCGTCGTCGACGGCTCGCTGCGCGGGCGCATCGAACGACTCGGTAACACCATGGCCGGCGCCTGAGCCGGTCGCAGCAGGTTTTTCAGAGGACTTAATCCATGTCCATCAAGGCATCCGAGATCAGCGATCTCATCAAGCAGCGCATCGCGAAGTTCGACTCCGCAGCCGAAGCCCGCAACGTCGGCACGATCGTGTCGGTCACCGACGGCATTTGCCGCATCCACGGCCTCGCCGATGTGCGCTACGGTGAAATGATCGAATTCCCCGGTGGAATTTTCGGCCTCGCGCTGAACCTCGAGCAGGACTCGGTCGGCTCGGTGGTGCTCGGCGATTACAAATCTTTGAAAGAAGGCGACACGGTCAAAACCACCGGTCGCATTCTCGAAGTGCCCGTCGGCCCGGAGTTGCTCGGTCGTGTGGTCGATGCGCTCGGCGCACCGATCGACGGCAAGGGCCCGCTCAAGACGACGCGCACCGCGCCGATCGAGCGCGTCGCGCCGGGCGTCATCTACCGCAAGTCGGTGAGCCAGCCGGTGCAAACCGGATACAAGGCCGTCGACTCGATGGTGCCGGTCGGTCGCGGTCAGCGCGAACTGATCATCGGTGACCGTCAAACCGGCAAGACCGCGCTCGCCGTCGACACCATCATCAACCAAAAGTCTTCCGGCATTAAGTGCATTTACGTCGCGATCGGCCAAAAGCAATCGTCGATCGCCAACGTCGTGCGTAAGCTCGAAGAAAACGGCGCGATGGATCACACCATCATCGTCGCCGCTTCGGCTTCGACGCCCGCTGCGATGCAATATTTATCGGCCTACGCCGGTGTGACCATGGGTGAATACTTCATGGACAACGGCCAAGACGCGCTCATCATCTACGACGATCTGTCGAAGCAGGCCGTCGCGTACCGCCAGATTTCTTTGTTGTTGCGTCGTCCGCCGGGCCGCGAAGCATTCCCCGGCGACGTGTTCTATCTCCACTCCCGTTTGCTCGAACGCAGCGCGCGCGTCAACGAGGAATATGTCGAGATGGTCACCAAGGGCGCGGTGAAGGGCAAGACGGGCTCGCTCACGGGCCTGCCCATCATCGAAACGCAAGCGGGTGACGTCACGGCGTTCGTGCCGACCAACGTCATCTCGATCACCGACGGCCAGATCTTTCTCGAGACCGACCTCTTCAACGCTGGCATTCGCCCCGCGATGAACGCCGGTATCTCGGTGTCGCGCGTCGGTGGTGCCGCGCAGACTGACATCATCAAACGTCTCGGCGGCGGTATTCGTCTCGCGCTCGCACAATATCGCGAACTCGCGGCGTTTTCGCAGTTCGCCTCCGACCTCGACGAGGCGACCCGTCGCCAGCTCGAGCGCGGCGTGCGCGTCACGGAAGTGATGAAACAGAAGCAGTACGCGCCGATGTCGGTCGCCGAAATGGCGCTCTCGATTTACGCCGTCAACAGCGGCTACATGGACAAAGTCGACCGGAACAAGGTTGTCGCCTTCGAAGCGGCGCTGCAGTCCTTCGCGAAGTCCTCGCACAAAGCGTCGATGGAGGCGATCGACGCCGAGCCCGTACTCAAGAAGCACGAAGCGACGCTGAAGAAGATCTGCGACGACTTCGCGGCCACCGGCTCTTACTGATCCGCGAGTCACCATGCCCGGCACTAAGGAAATCCGCACCAAGATCGCGAGTGTCAAAAGCACTCAAAAGATCACCAAGGCCATGGAGATGGTCGCGGCGAGCAAAATGCGCCGCGCCCAAGATCGCATGCGTCTCGCGCGGCCCTATGCCGAAAAAATTCGCACTGTCATCGGTCATTTGAACAGAGCAAACCCCGACTACAAGCACCCGTTCCTCGTCGATCGTGCGGTGCAGAACGTCGGCATCATCGTCGTGTCGACCGATCGCGGATTGTGCGGTGCACTCAACACCAACGTCTTCAAGAGCACGCTCGGTGTGATGCGCGACTGGCAAACCAAGGGCGCGAACGTCAATCTTTGCCTACTCGGCTCGAAAGCGAACGCGTTCTTCCGTCGGCTCGGTTTGCCGATCGTCGCCAGCACCTCGGGTCTCGGTGATCGGCCACACGCCAAAGATTTGATTGGTGCTGTGAAGGTGATGCTCGATCACTATCGCGAGGGCAAGCTCGACCGCTTGTTCCTGGTCAATGCGCAATTCGTGAACACGATGACGCAGAAACCGACGGTCACGCAGTTGTTGCCAGTCGAAACGCTGGACGGCGACGATCTGCAAGAACACTGGGACTACATCTACGAACCGAGCGCGGTTGAGATTCTCGATGGCGTGTTGATGCGCTACATCGAATCGCAGGTCTATCGCGGTGTGGTCGAGAGCGTCGCTTGCGAAATGGCGGCACGCATGGTCGCGATGAAAGCGGCCTCGGACAATGCAGGCAAACTCATCGGTGATTTGCAGCTCGTTTACAACAAGGCTCGACAAGCGGCGATCACCAAAGAATTGGCGGAAATCGTCGGCGGCGCAGCCGCAGTCTGATAACTCATCGGTGATTTGCAGCTCGTTTACAACAAGGCTCGACAAGCGGCGATCACCAAAGAATTGGCGGAAATCGTCGGCGGCGCAGCCGCAGTCTGATCTCCACTACATACGAATCAAGGCAAGGGTACGCACATGGCAACCGGCAAGATTACGCAGATCATCGGCGCAGTCATCGACGTGGAATTTCCGCGCGAATCGATCCCGAAGGTCTACGAGGCGCTGAAGCTCAAAGACGTCGATCTCACGCTCGAGGTGCAGCAGCAGCTCGGCGATGGTGTGGTGCGTACCATCGCGATGGGCGCCTCCGAAGGCTTGAAGCGCGGACTCGCCGTCGAGTCGACCGGTGCGCCGATTTCGGTGCCGGTAGGCAAGGCGACCTTGGGTCGTATCATGGACGTGCTTGGTACGCCGCAAGACAACCGCGGCC
>RGUL01000086.1 GCA_010027845.1 Gammaproteobacteria bacterium | reverse complement strand
CGCGCGCCGCGAGCGCATCGACTACTGCGTCGTCGGTGAGCCCTCGAGCGAACAGGCAATCGGCGACACCATCAAAATCGGTCGTCGTGGATCGCTCTCGGGACGTTTGACGGTGCACGGCGTGCAAGGTCACGTCGCCTACCCGCAGATGGCGGAAAATCCGGTGCACACGCTGGCGCCTGCGCTCGCCGAACTCACGGCGCGGACTTGGGACCAAGGCAACGAATTCTTTCAACCCACCACGTTCCAAATTTCGAATCTGAACGCCGGCACGGGCGCACCGAACGTGATTCCCGGCGAACTCAAGGCGCGGTTCAACCTGCGCTATTCCCCGGTGCAGTCACTCGAAGAATTGAAAACCACCGTCGAGGACATTTTGCGCAAACACGGCGTGCGCTATTCGCTCGAATGGTACGTCTCGGGCGAGCCGTTCTATACCGCGCCCGGCGCACTGTCGAATGCGACGGTGGCCGCCGTGAAACGCGTGACGGGTCTCACGGCCAAACTATCGACCGGCGGCGGCACGTCCGACGGGCGCTTCATCGCGCCGATGGGCGCACAAGTAGTCGAGATCGGCGTGACCAACGCCACGATACACAAGGTCAACGAATGCGTGCGCGTCGAAGAAATCGACGTGCTACACGCGATCTACGCCGGGGTGCTCGAAGAACTGTTGGCGTGATCGGGGCGCAGATTGACCCATAAGCCCCACGCCACCAACGCGAGCACCGAAATCAGCACCCACGCGGGCATCGACAACCCCAAGAACGTCCAGTCGATCCGCGCACATTCACCGCCGCCCGTCAGCACCTTTTTGACGACGGTGAGCAAGGGGAACACGTCCAGCATGTAATCGAGCGTCGCGCCGCAGGACGGCACGCTGCCGGGCGGCAAACTTTGGATGTAGACGTGACGCGCGGCGACGTAGCCCGGCAACGCTGCGACGACCGTGACGAACGCGGCGTAAAACCGGCCCCAGCCACTGCCGGACGGCGCGTGCAATCCCGCGATCAAAAATGCGACACCTAAGGAGACAACGCCCACGCGCTGGAACATGCAGAGCGGGCACGGCTCCAACGCCAACACGTACTGCGCGTAGAACGCATACGCCATCATCGCCGCACAGGCGATCGCACCCAACCAATTCCCGCCGCGACGCGAGAAAAAAAACGACGTCTCGCTCAAGTCGAACCCTGTTGTTCGTGCAACTGACTTTCGACGTCTTCGATGCGGATGTGGCGAACGTCTTTACCGTGCACCATGTAGATCACGTACTCGCAAATATTTTTGGCGTGATCGCCGATGCGCTCGAGCGCACGCACAACCCACATCACGTCGATCGCGCGGCGAATGGAGCGCGGGTCTTCCATCATGAACGTGATCGATTGGCGTTGGATCGCCTCGTATTCTTCATCGACCAAGCGATCTTTGCGCGCGACTTCCAAGGCCGCCTTCGGGTCCATGCGCGCGAAGGCGTCGAGCGCATCATGCACCATGGTCTGCACCACCCGCCCCAAGTGCTTCACTTCGCGATATTTATCGACCGGGCGCTCTTGCGCCGCGAGCCGCGAGGCGATGAAGCCGATCTTTTCGCACTCGTCACCCATCCGTTCAAGATCGGTGATCGCTTTGATGATGGCGACGATCAGGCGTAAGTCGCCCGCGGCGGGCGCGCGCGTCGCCAAAATTCGCGAGCACTCTTCGTCGATCGACACTTCCATGCGATTGACTTTGTAATCGTCGTGCGCGACCGACTGTCCGAGCTCGCTGTCGCCCTCGACCAGCGCGGACACCGCACGGCTCAGTTGCTCTTCGACGAACCCACCCATCGACAACACTTGGTTACGAACTTTTTCCAAGTCTTCGTTGAAACGACGGGAAATGTGGTGCGAAAGATCTGCGGTTTCCATCGAAACTCTCCCGGGCCGATCAGGACCGAATGGTGAGAAAGGATAGCGAGTGTGCTACTCGATTGCGAACTTTTGATGAACGCGTCGCAACGGCGGAAAGTGGCAAGTGAAGGTGCTACCGCGACCCTCCACACTCTCGATCTGCAACTCGCCGCCGTGGCGCTGCATCACGTGCCGCACGATGGCGAGCCCGAGCCCGGAGCCACCGGTGGCGCGTGCGCGACCCGGATCGACGCGATAGAAACGTTCGGTGAGCCGCGGCAAATGCTCTGCGGCGATCCCGGGGCCCGCATCGGTCACGGAAAAATGACAACCCGCCTCGTCCACCCACCACCGCAGCACGATCGGCGCATCGGCAGGCGTGTATTTCGCCGCGTTGTCGACCAAATTCCAAAACGCCGAGTGGATGAGACCCGGGTCGCCCATCAAGCCTTCGTCGACGGCGCAGTGCAGTTCCACCGGCCGCGACGGATTACGTGCCATCAAGTCTTTGCGCAGTAGTTTGAACATCGCGCCGATGTCGATGACGCTGCCGACGACTTGTTCGTCGCTCGCCTCGAGCCGCGAGAGCTCCAACAGATCTTCGATGATCGCCGTCATGCGTTCGGCCTGCCGCCGCATCTCGAGCATCGGGCTGCGCAGTTCGTCCGGCAAGGCCGCATCGGTGGCGAAAGTTTCGAGATAGCCAGAGATCACCGTCAAGGGCGATCGCAATTCGTGCGATGCATTGGCGACGAAATCTTTGCGCATGATCTCGAGCTGTTGTTGACGCGTCACATCGCGCACCAACAAAAACATCTGGCCCTCGCCGTAAGGCACGGCTTGCAGCTCAAAACAGGTCGCCTCGCCGATCCTGGGGCGCACCAGTACGGTCGAATCATATTTACCCGTCTCGAGATAGCGCGCGAACTCCGGCGCGCGCAGCAAGCTCGCGACGTTGATGCCGAAGTCGAGTTTGCGCCGCAACCCGAGCATTTCGGCCGCTTTGCGATTGAACCAGATGATTTCTTTGGCGGCATTCAGCGCGACCACGCCGTCGGGCATCGATGCCGTCGAGCGTCGCAGCTCGCGGAACAACGCCAGCGCGCGCTGCTTGTGAAACTGTTTGCGACGGTGCAATCGCGACACTAGCGAGACGATCTCGCCCCACAAGCCGCCCGTGTCCGGCGGGTCGCGCCGATTGCGATGCCGCAGCCAATCGTCGAGCTGCCAAAGATTGAGCAGTTGCAGGGCTAAATATCCGGCGAGCGCCCCCGTCACGCCCCACCACGGGTGACCGACGAACAACCCCAAAAGGTATCCGACCACCAGCGCCCCGACGACCCGTCGTAACGCGTATCCCAAACCGCCGAAAGGATCGTTCAAGTCGAACTCCGCAAGGACGGCTCACTCGGCGCGAACCGAAAACCGATAGCCCGCGCCACGCACCGTCTGAATGAGGCGATCGTACCCGAATTCTTGTAGCGCCTTACGCAAGCGACGGATGTGCACGTCGATGGTGCGCTCTTCCACGTAGACGTTGCCGCCCCAGATGCGATCGAGCAATTGCTCGCGCGAATAGACGCGATCTTGATGCAGCATGAAAAACTCGAGCATGCGGTATTCGGTCGGGCCTAGCGTCACCGGTTGCTCGCCCGCGAGTACGCGGTGCGCGGCGGGGTCGAGCCGCAAACCCTCGCATTCGATGACATCACCGAGCGGCACGCTCGACACGCGCCGCAACACGGCATTGATGCGCGCGACGAGCTCGCGCGGCGAAAACGGCTTCGTGATGTAGTCGTCTGCCCCACCCTCGAGCCCCGCGACCTTGTCGCCTTCTTCGGCGCGCGCCGTGAGCATGATCACCGGCAAGTCGCGATATTCCGGCTCGCGCTTCAACTGGCGCGTGAATTCCAGCCCACTCTGATCGGGCAACATCCAATCGACGATCGCGAGGTCCGGACGCGCATCGACCAACGCCGCACGGCCGTCGCGACAGTTTTCGGCTTCGATGATCGTGAACCCGGCACGACGCAGCGCGAAACCGATCATGTCGCGAATCGCTTTCTCGTCTTCGACCAGTAAGATTTTTTTGGTGTTCATGTGCGGTGAAGAAATTCTTACGAACTCATTACAACGCCGTGATGTTGCAAGGTCATGACACCGAGGGCCGCGCCACGTCGTCGCGCACGTAGACCGGCTGCGCCTGCTGCGCCGATACCACCCGCCCGTCGCGCCAAGCATCGCCGGCGATCGCGAGCACGCCCTCGGCCGAGGGCAACAACTGATCGTCCACAGATCTGAACCCACCGGGAATCGTCGCCGCCAAGCGCGCCGCGAGACCGCCGTATGCGTGAAAGCCCCGTCCGGCCGCGACCCAGCGCGCAGTCGGGTCGGTCGCGGGCAGAGCAGGCACCGCCTCGGGCTTCGAAACGGCTTCCACGCCGAGCAGCGTCGGCGTCGCCCGCGCAGCGCGGGCGTAGCAAGCGTGATACACCTCGTTCATGCGCGCATCGTTACAAACCACGACGTGCGTCGCCGCGGGCGTCGCGCGCAATGCGAGCCACGCCACGGCGTGCAAGGTCGACACCGGGATCACCGGCCGCGAAGCGCCGAAAGCGAGGCCTTGGGCGACGCTCGCCGCGAGTCGCACGCCCGTGAAACTGCCGGGACCGCGTCCGAACGCGATCGCATCGAGATCGCCGAGCGCCACGCCAGCCTCGGTCAACAATTCGTCGATCATCGGCAAGATCAATTCGGCGTGGCCCCGTGGCGCCTCGCGGCCGCGCGCGATCGGCGCAGCCGAACCGACGACGAGCGCCGCCGAACAATATTCCGTCGCCGTATCGAGCGCCAAAAGTTTCATCGCATGCGCCTCAAAAATTTCGTCGCCTCGGCGCGCTCCGTCGTGACGGGCATGGCCGGCAAGCTCGCACGAAAGGTACGCCCGTATCCTTTGCCCGTCAGACGCGGATCGCAGATCACGATCACGCCGCGATCCGATTCGCTACGCACCAATCGGCCGACGCCCTGCTTTAAGGCGAGCACCGCCTCGGGCAATTGATAGTCGCGAAAAGGATTGTCGCCGCGCCGCCGCAAAAATTCGATACGCGCTTTCACCAGCGGATCGTCGGGCGACGCGAACGGCAGCTTTTCGATCACCACCAGCCGCAGCGCATCGCCTTTGACGTCGACGCCCTCCCAAAAACTCGCGGTGCCGAGCAACACCGCATCACCGTGCTCGCGAAACTCGCGCAGCAAACGCTCGCGTGGCGCCTCGCCCTGCACCAGCAAGGGCACCTCTGCCGCGCCGTTCCATCGCGCCCGCAACTGTTGTGCGCCCTGCGCGAGCGCACGATGACTCGTGAAGAGCAGAAACGCCCCGCCCTGCGAGGCCTCGAGCAGCGGTAACGTCGCCTCGATCACCGCCGGCACGTAAGCGGGGCTCGTCGGCTCCGGCATGCCCTCGGGCAGATACAAAAGCGCCTGCGTTTCGTAATCGAAGGGACTGTCGATCTGCAAGGTCGCCGCGTCCTGCAAACCGAGGCGCGTCGCGAAATGCGAAAAATCGCCGCCGACCGAGAGCGTCGCCGACGTGAACACCCACGCTGCGGGACGCGCCTGCACGAGCCCACTGAAACGCTCGGCGATGTCGAACGGTAGCAAGGCCAAAGAAAACGCGCGCGTCGACGATTCGACCGTACGCGCGCCGTCGTTCTCGCCGCTGCCGACGATGCGTTCGAGTGCACGGGCGAGCTCGAGTGCACGCGCCGCGACCTGCTCGATCGCCGGCTCGCGCGAGGCGTCGGCGAGCGCGACCGAAAATTCCTGTACCGCGGTGGCGAGCGCAAGCAAGGTCGAGGCGAGATCTTCGCTGCATTCTTCGAAACGTTGCCGCACACCGTTGCGCGGCAGCAGCGCGAGCGCCGCCGACACGGCCGCTTCGGCGGCACGCGCGGTGGTGCCGATCTCGGCCAGCGAACCACCTGCGCGCAACAGTGCGGCGCGGCCCTCAGCGAGTACGTTCTCGATCTGCCGACTGCCGAACTGCAGACCGAAGAATTGCGTTGCGAGATCCGGCAATTGATGCGCTTCGTCCAAGATCACCGCATCTGCCGTGCCGAGCAAATCACCGAAGCCGTCTTCTTTGAGCGCCAGATCCGCCAGTAGCAAATGATGATTGACGACCACGAGGTCGGCTTCCTGCGCGCGTCGCCGCGCGGCGACCACGTGACAACCGGCGAAATCGCTGCAGCGCTGACCGAGACAGTTGTCGCGCGTCGAGGTGACTTGCGGCCACACCGGATGTGCATCCGACAACTCCGACACCTCGGCAAGATCACCGCTCGTCGTGACCCGCGCCCACTCTTCGATGCGTGCGAGCATCGGGTCGCGCCGCGCGATGCCCTCGAGCGCGCCTTGCGCCCGCTGGCGCGCGAGGCGATAGGTGCAAAGATAATTGGCACGACCTTTGAGGAGCGCGATGCGGACCGGCGAACCGAGTGCGCCGGCGACCAGCGGTACGTCTTTGGCGAATAACTGGTCCTGCAAAGTGCGAGTGCCGGTCGACACCAGCACGCGCAACCCCGACAGCAGCGCAGGGACCAGATAGGCAAAAGTTTTGCCCGTGCCCGTGCCCGCCTCGACCACCAACGGCCGGCGCTCGTCGAGGGCGTCCGCGACCGCCTCGGCCATGCGCAATTGGGCCGGCCGCGGCGCGAACCCGGCGAGGTGTCGCGCGAGCGGGCCGTCGGCGCCGAAAATGTCCGCGATGTCCTGCATGGGCGGGCGGCACGCTAACGCGCCTGCAAGTGCCTGTCGAGCCACCATTTCCGGCCGAAAACCCGCATTGCGGCCCGGCCGGGCGCGAAAGCGCGTTCAGGCGAGGTCGTTGTTGCTTGCGCGTGAGCGTGTTCACACGTTCACGTGTTCATAGGTTCACATGAAACCATTGTCAGAGAGCGATGCATCCCCCCTTGACCATGTTGTGAGAAATAGCTACATTCGCGCCAATGCATCGGAAAGCCCTGCGTAACATCTCTTGGATCAAGGGCGCGCTTAAAGAGTTCGGCCGCTTTCCCGAGGACGCGCAGGACCAGGCGACCGACGCCCTCACGGCAATTGCCGAGGGTGACACGCCAGACATCGCTAAGCCCATGACCGGTTTGGGTTCGGGTATATGGGAACTGGCGATCAAGGAACGGGGAGACGCCTTCCGGGTGATCTACGCCCTCCAGCTCGACGACGACATTTGGGTGGTTCACGCCTTCCAGAAGAAGTCTAAGAGCGGGATCGCCACCCCGAAGCAGGAAATCGACCTGGTGCGCGAGCGCATCAAGCGTTTGAAGGAGGCGCTGCAATGACCGACGATGACGACTTCGAGATGATCCGAGGCACCGGCAACGTCTATGCCGACCTTGGTATGAAAGAACCCGAACAGCGCCAGCTCCGCGCGATCCTGGCGGCCGAGATCAGCAAGACGCTGGCGACCGACAATCTGACGGTGCGTGCGGCCGAGAAGATCACCGGCGTCGCCGCAGCCGATTTTTCGCGCATCCGTCAGTCCAAGCTCAAGGGCTTCACCATCGACCGG
>RGUL01000085.1 GCA_010027845.1 Gammaproteobacteria bacterium | reverse complement strand
ATTCGATGACGCCGACATCTTTGAAGTTGCCGAGATCGGGAACGCGTACTTCGATGACTGCCATGGCGAGGTCCGTCAGGAATGCAACGGGTTGGGCTTGGCGACGTCGATGCCGAGCCGCGTGATCGCCTCAGCGACTTCGCTCGTCGGCACGACACCTTCATCGGCGAGCGCGCGCAAAGTCGCGATCACGATGAAACGTCGATCGACCTCGAAATGGTGACGCAGCGCCGCACGTGCGTCGGAACGACCGTAGCCATCGGTGCCGAGCACCACGTATCGCCCGGGCACCCACTGGCGAATTTGATCGGGGACGTTGCGCACGTAGTCGCTCGCTGCGACGAAGGGACCGCGTTCACCAGCAAGCGTCGTTGCGACGTAGGGCGTCCGCGGCGTCGCCGTCGGATGCAGCATGTTCCATCGTTCACAGTCGAGCGCTTCACGCCGCAGCTCGCTGAAACTCGGCGCCGAATACACGTTGCATTCGATACCGTGATCTTCGGCGAGCATCGCGGCCGCTGCCTCCACCTCGCGCAAAATCGTGCCGGCGCCGAGCAAGGTCGCGTGCCGACCTTTACGAACTTTACCTTTCGGCGCGATCTGCACCCGACGATATAAACCTTTGAGGATGCCCGCTGTCGCATCGGCAGGCATCGCCGGCATCGCATAGTTTTCGTTCATCACGGTGACGTAGTAGAAGACGTTTTCGCCTTCGGTATACATACGTCGCAAGCCGTCGTGGATGATGACGGCGAGCTCGTAGGCATAGGTCGGGTCGTAACTGCGACAGTTCGGCACCAAAGACGAAAGCAACTGACTGCTGCCGTCTTGATGCTGCAAGCCCTCGCCGGCGAGCGTCGTGCGGCCCGCCGTCGCACCGAGCAAGAAACCCCGCGTTTGCAGATCGCCCGCGGCCCAGATGAAATCACCGACACGCTGGAAGCCGAACATCGAGTAGAAAATGTAGAACGGCACCATGTTGATGCCGTGGTTCGCGTACGCCGTACCCGCTGCGATCCACGAGCACAGCGCGCCCGCTTCATTGATACCCTCTTCGAGGATCTGACCTTTTTTGTCCTCACGATAGGACATCAGTTGGTCGGCATCTTGGCTGGTATAAAGTTGGCCGACCGACGAGTAGATGCCGACCTGGCGGAACAAGCCCTCCATGCCGAAGGTGCGCGCTTCGTCGGGCACGATCGGCACGATGTGCTTACCGACGTTTTTGTCCTTCAACAACGCCGTCAACATGCGCACGAACGCCATCGTCGTCGAAATCTCGCGACCTTCGCTACTCTCGAGTAAAGCCTTGAAAGTTTCGAGCGGTGGAACTTCGAGCGGCGGCGCTACCGAACGACGCACCGGCAAATAGCCGCCGAGCGAGGCACGACGCGAGCGCATGTATTGCAACTCTTCGCTCTCGACCGTCGGCTTGGTGAACGGCAGCCGCGAAATCTCCTCGTCGCTGATCGGAATGTTGAAGCGATCGCGGAACGCTTGCAGATCTTCGTCCGACAATTTCTTTTGTTGGTGCGTGCCCATCTGGCCTTCGCCAGCCTTGCCCATGCCGAAGCCTTTGACGGTCTTGGCGAGGATCAGCGTCGGCTGACCGCGATGCGCCATCGCAGCGGCGTACGCGGCATACACTTTGCGCGGATCGTGACCACCGCGATTCAAGCGCCAGATCTCCTCGTCGGAAAGATTGGCGACCATGGCACGGGTCTCCGGATATTTACCGAAGAAATGCTCGCGGGTGTATGCGCCGCCCTTGGCCTTGAAGTTTTGATATTCGCCGTCGACGCACTCTTCCATCACGCGCCGCAACAAACCTTGATTATCTTTGGCGAGCAGCGGGTCCCAGCGCGAACCCCACAATACTTTGATGACGTTCCAACCCGCACCCAAGAATGCGGCCTCGAGTTCCTGCACGATCTTGCCGTTGCCGCGCACCGGACCGTCGAGACGTTGCAGGTTGCAGTTGATCACGAACACCAAATTGTCGAGTTTCTCGCGCACCGGCATAGTGATCGCGCCCATCGACTCCGGCTCGTCCATCTCACCGTCGCCGAGGAAGGCCCAAATTTTGCGGTCCGACTGCGGCACGAGTCCGCGATGCTCCAAGTAGCGCTGGAAGCGCGCCTGGAAAATCGCCTGCATCGGGCCGAGACCCATCGACACGGTCGGGAACTGCCAAAAATCTGGCATCAACCACGGGTGCGGATACGACGATAAACCGTCGCCGGCGACTTCCTGCCGGAAGTGTCGCAGTTGATCTTCGGTCAACCGCCCTTCGAGATACGCACGCGCATAGATACCGGGCGCAGCATGGCCTTGGAAGAAAATCATGTCGCCCGGATGATCGGCCGTGGGCGCACGCCAAAAGTGATTGAAGCCGACTTCGTACAAAGTCGCGGCCGAGGCGTAACTCGCGATGTGCCCGCCGTACTCCGAAGAAATGCGGTTCGCTTGCACCACCATCGCGGTCGCGTTCCAGCGAATATAAGCCTCGATCCGCCGCTCAAGCTCGCGATTACCGGGATAGTCCGGCTGTTGACCGGTCGAAATCGTGTTGAGGTAAGCCGTGTTCGGCTTGAAGGGTAAGTACGCCCCCGAGCGCCGCGTGTGGTCGATCAGTTGCTCGAGCAAAAAATGCGCGCGTTCGGGCCCGTGGGCTTTCAGTACCGAGTCGATGGATTCGAGCCACTCTTGGGTCTCGCCGGGGTCGAGATCCTGTTCTGCCGGCCTGTCGGACATGCGCGATTCCATCTGGCGATTGTGAAAAACGCTATGTTAACAAGCCGGGACCGCCGCTGCCGAAATTCCGGCCTGTGCTAGCATCCTGCCGCCTGCCATGACCGACATTCTCACTCTCCGCAGACCCGACGATTGGCACGTGCACCTGCGCGACGGGGAGACGATGCGCGCCGTCGTGCCGCACACCGCGCGCCGTTTCGCACGCGCCGTGGTCATGCCGAACCTCAAACCGCCGGTCACCACCACCGCGCTCGCCGGCGAGTATCGACGACGAATCCTCGACGCCGTGCCGACGGGCATGACGTTCGAGCCGTTGATGACCCTATACTTGACCGACAACATGCCGCCCGACGAGATCGATCGTGCGAAAGCGGCGGGCTACGTGATCGGCTGCAAACTTTATCCGGCCGGTGCCACGACCAATTCGGACTCCGGCGTGACCGACATCGCGCGCATCGACCGGGTGCTCGCGCGCATGGCCGAACTCGACCTCGTGCTGCAAATTCACGGCGAAGTCACCGAAGAACACGTCGACGTCTTCGAGCGCGAACAGCGTTTCATCGACACCGTGCTCGCGCCGCTGATCGTCCGACATCCACGGTTACGCGTGGTGTTCGAACACATCACGACGCGCGCGGCCGTCGAATTCGTGCGTGACGCGCGCGCCGGCGTCGCCGCGACCATCACCCCGCAACACCTGCTCTTCAATCGCAACGAAATTTTTCGCGGCGGCATTCGACCACATTTTTATTGTCTACCCATCCTCAAAACCGAAACCGATCGGGATGCGCTCGTCGCCGCAGCGACCGGCGGCGACCCCCGCTTCTTTCTCGGCACGGATAGCGCGCCGCACGCCCGGCACACCAAAGAAAACGCCTGTGGTTGTGCGGGTATGTATTCTGCGCATGCCGGACTCGAACTCTATGTCGAGGCTTTCGAGCGCGCCGGAGCACTCGAGCGGCTCGAGGGCTTCGCTGCACACTACGGGGCCGACTTTTATCGCCTGCCGCGCAACACCGAGACGGTCACGTTGCGGCGTCGCGAGTGGCGACCCCCGCTGACCTATGCCTTCGGTGGCGCGGAGCTCGTGCCGATGTTCGCAGGCGAACCGTTACGGTGGTCGCTAGAAGGTGACGAGTGACGCTCTCGACGGCGATGTCGCGTCGCTTCCGCGGCTTTTTGCCGGTGGTGATCGACGTCGAAACGGGCGGACTCGATTGCACCCGTGACGCGTTGCTGGAAATCGCGGCCGTCATCATCGACATCGGCAGCGACGGCACGCTGACGCGTGGCGTCACCCACGCATATCACGTCAAACCTTTTCCGAATGCGAACATCGAACCGGCATCACTCGCCGTCACCGGCATCGATCCGTTTCACCCGTTGCGCCCGGCGATCGACGAGCGCGACGCACTCACCCGCATCTTCAAAGAAGTCCGCGATGCCGTGAAGCGCCACGGCTGCAAGCGAGCCATCTTGGTCGGACACAACGCTTCGTTCGATCTCGGTTTTTTGAATGCCGCGGTACAACGCGCCGACATCAAGCGAAATCCGTTCCATCCGTTCTCGAGTTTCGACACCGTCACGCTCGCCGGCGCCGCGTTCGGACAGACGGTGCTTGCGAAAGCGGCGCTCGTGAGCGGGGACGACTGGGATTCGGCCGCGGCACACGCAGCGGCCTACGACGCCGAGCGCACCGCCGAACTGTTTTGCAAGGTGTGCAATCTTTGTTTGCCGAGTTATCTGGCCGCCGACGCGAGGGCACGCGATCTCGGCTGGCACGACGACAACGGCGCCGTCACGCCCAACGGCACGAACGACCTCGACCCGACTTCGCCCATCGCCGACGAAAACAAACCTTAGGCCGCGCCGGCTTCCTGCAACGCTTTTTTGAGTTCACCGCTGCGGAACATCTCGAGGGTGATGTCGCAGCCACCGAGCAACTCGCCTTTCAAATAAAGTTGCGGATAGGTCGGCCAGTTGGAAAAGCGCTTCAAAGCCTCGCGCAATTCGGGATCTTCGAAAATGTTGACGTGGTGGAAGGTTGCGCCGCAAGAGCGCAACGCGGCGACGGCCTGCGCCGAAAATCCACATTGCGGAAAATCGGGCGTGCCCTTCATGAACAACACCGCCGGAGCAGCGGCGAGTTGCGATTTGATTCGTTCGGTGACGTCCATCTTGATGTTCCTCTGCAACCCAGCAGTGTCAACTTTTCGTTACGGTTTCGATTACGCAAAATCAGCCGCGCCGGCCGTCACGGCGCGTGCGTCGGTCATCGAGCGTGCGCAACAGTTCCCACTGCTGCACCGGAGTCATGCGGATCCAGTTCGCAATTTCGTCGCGTGTGCGCAAGCACCCGGCGCAGTGACCCGTCACGTCGAGCGCGCAAATACTGATGCACGGCGACATGGGCCTCGCGGCCTGAGAAACATCGACGAATTCCGACATGAACCCTTCCTTGGGTTTACGAGCTGCAAACGGTCCCGACGCGTTGAATTATGAAGACTCCTCACCTATCCTTCAAACTCTTTCATCATCGTTCGTGCGGAGAAAAAATCCATGAAGAATCCTCTCGACAGCATCGGCCTAACGCTGACGCTCGGCGTTGCGCTCGCGATCGTCATCATGGTGTTGCCACTCACGCCGGGTGGTGATTTTTCGCACTTGAGTCTCGGTCGTTGGGGTCACATCGTCGCCGGTGTGTTCTGGATCGGCCTCCTCTACTACTTCAACGTCGCACAAATCCCGGCACTCGCCGCAGCGAACGCCGATCAAGGCGGCCCGGGCGGTGCAGGCATCATCAAGTATGTGGCGCCGCGCGCACTATTTTGGTTTCGTTGGGCTGCGGTCGCGACGTGGTTGACGGGTGGTTGGCTGCTCGGCGCGCGTTTTGTCGATGCCTTCACGCTCGCACCGGGCAGCGAAGTCATCGGCATCGGCGCCTGGCTCGGCACTATCATGCTCTTTAACGTTTGGGTTTTGATTTGGCCGAACCAGAAAAAAGTGATCGGCCTCGTCGAGGCGACCCCGGAAGAGAAAGCCGCGGCCCGTCGCACGGCGACGCTCGCGTCGCGCACGAATTTCCTGCTGTCGATCCCGATGCTGATGTGCATGGGCGGTTCGGCGCACGGTCTGCCCTTCTAAGGGAAATTAATCCCGCGCCAAACGCCAACGCTTGTGTGACCACGGCCAATCCGCGGGTGCCTCGCGGATTTGCCGTTCAACGCGTCGAGCGAACACTTCGGTGAGTTCGCCTTCGACGCGGGTCGCGCCGGTGGGCGCCAATAACTCGAACGAGGCTTCGTACCGCCCGCGGCCGACGCGACGGATGGCGACGAAATACGCCGGATAGCCGAGTTTGTCGGCGATCACCTCGCCGCCCATGAAAAACGCAGAATCGCGATTCAAAAACTTCGTCCAGTGGCGGCGGTCGCTCGCGACGGGTTCTTGATCGGAAACGAGCGCGATCACTCGCGGCACCCGACGACGTGCGATCACGTCGCGCATCATGTCGCCGACCGCAACCATCCGCGCCCCGAAACGCGTGCGCAGCGCGTGCATCTCGCGATTCGCCCACTCGTTCACGAGGGGCTTGTACGCGCAATCGACCGGCAAACCGTCGATCGACAACGCGAGCAAAATCCACTCCCAATTACATTGGTGCGCCGCGAACAATACGACCGGCCGCCCGGCGTCGATTTCGGCGTGCAATAGCTCAGGATTGACGAGCCGCATTCGACGGCGCAGTTCCTCGGGCTCGAGCCGCGCGGCTTTCAATAGTTCGAGCATGACGTCGGCATAGCCGCGGTAGAAATCGCGCATCGTGCGACGCAACGTGCGCGCATCCCATTCCGGAAATGCAGTCGACAAATTGCCGCGGATGACTTTTGGTCGATATGGCAGGACGTTCAAGGCCAAAAATGCGAGCCCGCGGGCGATGGCATGCAACACCGGCAGCGGCAAAAGCGCGATCGCCCTCACCCACCACGCTGATTTCACGATCGTCTCGTTCGCCACGGGTCGAATGTTACGCGATAGAATGGCGGCTCGACATGAGTACGCTGCTTCTCGTTCGCCACGGCCAGGCGTCTTTCGGCACCACCGACTACGACCGGCTCTCCGCCACCGGCGAACGCCAAGTGGCGTTGCTGCGCGACCATTGGCTCGCCACCGGCGAGACCTTCGATGCAATCTACGCCGGCACACTGCGGCGCCAGCGACACACCGCGCAAATCATCGCTGCTGGTGATAGCAGAGGAACGAAATCGTTGTAGCACAGCTTCTTTCGGAGGAATCGCTTTATCCAAGCCTAAGGATTCGCTGATCACATCGAAGATGTCGTTGGAGTGCATGGCTGCTGTTCCTTGAACAAATACCGTATCCACTGGTGAAGTGCTCCGCTCTGCAGCATTAAGCTTTTCACAAACGTAATAATCGCTATTGATCTTCAACACGGTGGCTTCGGCCATGGTTCTCTCGTTAGTTACCTCCTTGATAAAGTCAAAGTTAAATATGTTTTCTGTGTTTTCAAGAAGATTTACTAGTCTTTGTTTAGTCTGGGAAGTCTCTAAAGAAATGGCCTCGTTAAGACTAACTTGAGTGACGTCTTTTACTAGGTTACCGTTTAAATAAAGGTCGATTCCGTTTTGTTCGTTTACTGAAAGTCTTAAGTTAAAGTTTCTGATTGAGTTTGACTCTACTCCAGTCCCGTCTATGTTTTTTCTAAAACCCAACGTAGCAAAAGCCTCAGCCACCTTATAGAACCTAGGAAACTT
>RGUL01000084.1 GCA_010027845.1 Gammaproteobacteria bacterium | reverse complement strand
CCGCACCGGCCCGAAGCCGATGCGGGGTTTTTTTATCGCCAGTCAAATGATTGCAAGTCAAATGGGAGTCGAGTGATGAAGCTGTATTCACAGAAGGATGTCGACAAGAAGGCCCTCAAGGGCGCGCGAATCTGCGTGCTCGGCTATGGCAGCCAGGGTCGTGCACACGCGTTGAACCTCAAGGACAGCGGCTACGACGTCGTGATCGGCGTCCGCAAAGGTGACAGCTTCAAGAAGGCGAAGAAAGACGGGCTGAAGGTCGCCCTGCCGGCCGACGCGGTGGTCGATGCCGATCTCGTCGCGATGCTCGCGCCGGATCTTGCGCAAAAATCGCTCTACAACGAAGTCGTCGGACATTTGAAGAAAGGTGCGACGCTGTTGTTCGCGCACGGCTTCAACATCCACTTCAAGCAGATCAAGCCGCGCAAGGATCTCGACGTGGTGCTGATCGCGCCGAAGGGTCCGGGCGACCTCGTGCGTCGGCAATACCAGCAAGGACGCGGTGTACCGAGCTTGCTCGCCGTGTTCCAAGATGCCTCAAAGAAAGCCTTTGCTAAGGCCTTGTCGTACGCCGATGGTATCGGCGGCACCCGCGGTGGCGTGCTCAAGACGACGTTCGCCGAAGAAACCGAGACGGATCTGTTCGGTGAACAGGCCGTGCTCTGCGGTGGCGCGACCGAACTCGTCGTCAAAGGATTCGAGACGCTCGTCGAAGCGGGCTATCAACCGGAAGTCGCCTATTTCGAGTGCATGCACGAGCTGAAACTGATCGTCGATCTTTTGCACGAAGGCGGCATCTGGAAGATGCACAAATTCATCAGCGAGACGGCGAAGTACGGCGATCTCACCCGCGGTCCGCGCGTCGTAAACGCGAAGACCAAGGCCGAGATGCGCAAGATTCTCAAAGAAATCCAGACTGGCAAGTTCGCCCGTCAATGGATCAGCGAGAACGCTCGCGGCCGTAAGAAATACGAAAAGATGTTGAAAACCGATCTGAACCGCCCGATCGAGCGAGTCGGCTACGCGCTGCGTGCGCGTATGCCGTGGCTCGACCAGGGTCGTTGAGACTCGGTCGACCGACTTTTAAGGAGACGCCTCCATGACCTCGAACGCCGATCAGGTGATGATCTTCGACACCACGCTGCGCGATGGCGAGCAATCGCCCGGTTGCAGCATGACGCAGCCCGAAAAGCTACGCGTGGCGAAGGCGCTCGCCGAACTCGGCGTCGACGTCATCGAGGCCGGTTTCCCCGCGGCTTCGCCGGGCGACTGGGAGGCCGTCAACGCGGTGGCGCGCGAAGTCCACGGGCCGATCATCTGCGGGCTCGCGCGCTGCAATCGTGGCGATATCGAAAAGGCCGCGAAGGCCTTGCGCGATGCGCCGCGCCATCGAATCCACGTGTTCTTGGCCACGAGCGCGATCCATCGCGAATACAAACTCAACATGGCGAAGGACGAAATCATTCGCAGCGCCGTCGAGGGCGTGAAGATCGCGCGCGATTTCTGCGAGGACATCGAGTTCTCACCCGAGGACGCCTCGCGCACCGAACTCGAATTTCTCGCCCAGGTGGTCGAGGCGGTGATCGACGCCGGTGCGACTACGGTCAACATCCCGGACACCGTCGGCTACACGGTGCCGCACGAGTTCGCGGAATTGTTTCGATATTTACGCAAGAACGTGCGCAACATCGACCGCGCGCGCTTGTCCGTGCACTGTCATGACGATCTCGGCATGGCGGTCGCCAATAGCTTGATGGCGGTGGTCGCCGGCGCACGCCAAATCGAATGCACCATCAACGGCATCGGTGAGCGCGCGGGCAACTGCTCGCTCGAAGAAGTCGTGATGGCGATGCGCACGCGCGAGGCCTTCTTCAACGCGCGCACCGGCATCAACTCGCAACGGCTCTACCCCGTTTCGCGGCTCGTTTCGAGCATCACCGGCATGCCGATTCCGCGTAACAAGGCAGTGGTCGGTGAAAACGCCTTTGCGCACGAGTCCGGGATCCACCAGCACGGCATGCTCAAGCACGCCAGCACCTACGAAATCATGCGGCCGCAGGACGTCGGCTTGTCTCGCTCGAGCCTAGTGCTCGGCAAACACAGCGGTCGGCACGCGCTGCGCGAGCGTATCCGCGAACTCGGCTTTGCGATCGACGACACGGAATTTGCGCGCGTGTTCGAAGAATTCAAAATTTTAGCCGACAAGAAAAAAGAATTATTCGATGGCGACATCGAAGCGCTGGTGTTGCGCTCGGAAGGCAGCAATGGCGGGCCATGGACGCTCGCCGGCCTCGAGACGCAATCGGGCGCGGGCAGCGCGCGGGCCACGGTGCGCTTGACCCATACCGATGGGCGCACGGTGGAGCGTAACGGCGAAGGCGATGGTCCGGTCGATGCGGCGTTCAAAGCGATCGAGGAAGCGACCGGCTTGCGCCCCGTGCTACGCAAATTCGAATTGCGCAGCCTCTCGGAGGGCGAAGACGCACAAGGTGAAGCGATCGTCTACGTCGACCACAACGAGCGCAGCTATCGCGGCTCGAGCGCCACCACGGACATCGTCGAGTCGGCCACGCGGGCCTTCCTCGAAGTCGTCAACCGAATCGAATCGTCGCAAAAGGCCCAAGCGGCCGCTTGAGGAAACAGTCAAAGATGTCTACGCCGAAGACCATGTTCGAAAAAGTCTGGGCGACCCACGAGGTCGTGCCGGAATCCGCCGATACACCGGCGGTGATTTTCATCGATCTGCACTTGACCCACGAAGTCACCTCGCCGCAGGCGTTCGCACTATTGCGGAAAAATAACTTGCGGGTGCGTCGCCCCGACCTCACCTTCGCGACCATGGATCACGCGACGCCGACGCGCACCGAACAAGTGTTCGGCGGCGCGCCGATCACCATCGACTCGGCAGCGAAACAGATCCGTCAGCTCGAAGAAAATTGCGCCGCCTTCGGCGTCGAATTGCTCGGGCTGCAGGACTCGCGCCGCGGTATCGTGCACATCATCGGTCCAGAGCTCGGGCTCACACAGCCCGGTCACACCATCGTGTGCGGCGACAGCCACACCTCGACGCACGGTGCATTCGGCGCCCTCGCCTTCGGCATCGGCACGACGGAAGTCGGCCACGTGTTCGCCACTCAATGCTTGTTGCAAAAGAAAGCGAAGACGTTCGAGATCGACGTGCGTGGCCGTCTGTCCGTCGGCGTAACGCCAAAAGATTTGATTCTCGCCATCATCGGCAAGGTGGGCGTGTCGGGCGGCACCGGTCACGTGTTCGAATACCGCGGTGAAGCGATCCGTGCGATGTCGATGGAGCAGCGCATGACGGTGTGCAACATGTCCATCGAAGCCGGCGCGCGCGCCGGCATGATCGCGCCGGACGAGACGACGTTTGCGTATCTCGAGGGCAAGGCGCGCGCCCCGCGCGGCGGTGCCTGGACTGCGGCGCTCGAGCGCTGGAAATCGTTGCCGACCGACGTCGGCGCGAAATTCGATCGCAGTGTCACCATCGACGCTGCGGCGCTCGAACCGATGATCACCTACGGCACCAATCCCGGCATGGTGGTGCCGATCAGCGGCAATATCCCCGATCGTAAAGGCGATCCGGTGTTCGACGCGGCGATGAAATACATGGGGCTCAACGCGGGCGAACCGATTCGTAACGCGCCCGTCAACGTGGTGTTCGTCGGCAGTTGCACCAATGGGCGATTGAGCGATCTGCGCGCCGCCGCAAAGATTCTCGCCGGACGCAAAGTCGCGCAAGGTGTGCACATGCTGATCGTGCCGGGTTCGCAGGAAGTGAAGCGGGAGGCTGAGGCCGAAGGGCTCGATCGAATTTTTGCCGCCGCGGGTGCTGAATGGCGCGAGTCCGGCTGCTCGATGTGTCTCGGAATGAACGGCGACACGGTCCCGAAAGGCGAATATGCAGTCAGCACCAGCAACCGCAACTTCGAAGGCCGCCAGGGCGTCGGTGCCCGCACCTTGCTCGCGAGCCCCGAGACGGCGGCCGCGTCGGCGATTTGTGGTCGTGTCACCGACCCTCGTGAACTCCTGAACGGTTGAAACCATGGACCCGATCAAAAAATTCCGCTCACGCACGGTCGTGATGCCCTCGACGAACATCGACACCGATCAAATCATTCCGGGTCGGTTCTTGACCACGACCACAAAAGAAGGTCTCGGCTTGCAGTTGTTCGCCGATTGGCGCTACGACGCCGCCGGCCAGCCGAAGCCCGACTTCATCCTCAACAAGCCCGAAGCTGCCGGTTGCCAGATACTCGTCGCCGGCCGCAACATCGGTTGCGGTTCGTCGCGTGAGCACGCACCTTGGGCTCTGTGCGATTACGGCTTTCGCGCCGTCATCAGCACCGAGATCGCCGATATCTTCCGCAACAATTCTTTGAAAAACGGCTTGCTACCGATCGTCGTTGATCAAGCCTCGCACGATTGGCTGCTCGCGCATCCGGGCGCGGAACTCGAAATCGATCTCGAAGCGCAACAAGTCCGGCTGCCCGAGGGTCGCAGCGCATCGTTCACGATCGAGCCGTTCGCGCGATACTGCTTGTTGAACGGTGTCGACGAACTCGGCTTCTTGCTCTCCAAAGACTCCGACATCGCTCGCTACGAAGCGCGCCGCCCGGCATGAAGGCGAAAATTGCGGTACTCCCGGGCGACGGGATCGGTCCCGAAGTCGTCGCCGAGGGCCTGCGCGTGCTACGCGCCATCGAGCAGCGTTACGGTCACGGCTTCGAACTCGAGAGCTTCGCCTTCGGCGGTGCGGCGATCGATGCGCACGGCGATGGACTACCGCCGCACACGCTCGCCGCTTGCCTCGCTGCAGACGGTATTTTGCTCGGCGCGATCGGCGGCCCCAAATGGGGTCCCACCGCAGCGGTGCGACCCGAGCCCGCGTTGCTGCGGCTGCGTGCCGAACTCGGCGTCTATGCGAATCTGCGCCCCATCACCGTCATGCCGGCATTGCGCGACGCGTCGAGCTTGAAGCCCGAGGTGGTCGATGGCGTCGACATGTTGTTCGTGCGGGAACTCACCGGTGGAATCTACTTCGGTCGTAAGTCGCGCGAAGGCGATCGAGCGACCGACGAATGTGCGTACACGGTCGCCGAGGTCGAGCGGATCACGCGGGTCGCCGGCCGGCTCGCCCGTGCGCGGCGCCGCAAGATCACCCAAGTCGACAAATCGAACGTGCTGGAAACGTCACGCCTGTGGCGCGCGGTCAGCGAACGGGTGGTGCGCGACGAATTTCCCGACTGCAGCATCGAACACATGTTCGTCGATGCAGCGTCGATGCATTTAATCCGTCGACCCAAAGATTTCGACGTGGTGTTGACCGAAAATCTCTTCGGCGACATCTTGACCGACGAGGCATCGATGCTCGCAGGCTCGCTCGGTGTATTGCCGTCGGCCGCACTCGGTGACGGTCGTCGAGGCTTGTACGAGCCGATCCACGGATCCGCACCGGATATCGCCGGCCGTGGCATCGCCAACCCCTGCGGTACGATTTTGAGCGCCGCGTTGTTGCTACGCCATTCCTTGGGTCTCGAAGCCGAGGCCCTGGCAATCGAACACGCGGTTTCCGCCGCGATCGAGGCTGGCGCGCGCACCGCCGACGTCGCCGCTGGTGGCGCGACGCTATCGACCCGCGCGATGGGCGACGCGGTGCTCGAGAAACTCGGCGCTTAAAGGCAGCGCTGACTCGCGTTCAGCGGGCGAGTGCCGCGACCCCCACTGCGAGATCGGCGCGCAGATCGTCGACTGCCTCGATGCCGATCGAGAGTCGCACGAGACCATCGGTGAGCCCTGCTGTCGCGCGCGCTTCGGGCGCCATCGCCGCATGCGTCATCGTCGCCGGATGCGCGATCAAACTCTCGACGCCGCCAAGCGATTCTGCCAAAGAAAACAACTGTAGGTTTGCCGCAAATCGTTCGACCGCTGGCGATCCGCCCTCGAGCTCGAGAGAGATGATCGCGCCGTAGCCGCGTTGTTGACGGCTTGCGAGCGCGTGACCGGGGTGTTGCGCCAAGCCCGGGTAGAACACCTTGCGGACGCCCTTCTGACTCACCAACCAGTTGGCGAGTTCGTTAGCGTTGCGTTCGTGTATCGCCATCCGCGCATGTAGCGTGCGAATGCCACGCAGCGTCATGAAGCTATCGAACGGCGAGCCGGTGATGCCGAGGCAATTCGCCCACCACGCGAGCTGTTGCCAATCCTCCGCATGCTTGGCGATCACGGCGCCGCCGACGATATCGCTGTGACCGTTCAAATATTTGGTGGTCGAATGCACGACGAAATCCGCGCCGAGTGCGAGCGGATTTTGCAGCACCGGCGAGAGGAAGGTGTTGTCGACGGCCGCCTTCGCGCCGATCGCCTGTGCGCGCGCCGCGATGGCGGCGATGTCGGTGATGCGTAGCAGCGGATTGCTCGGAGTCTCGATCCACACCAAGCCGGCGGGATGCGACAAAGCGGCTGCGAGGGCGGCCTCGTCGCCGAAGTTAACGAACTCGACCTCGAAGTCGCCACGTTGCCCCCAAGCGTTGAACAAACGGAACGTGCCGCCGTAACAATCGTGCGGCGCGACGATCCGTTGTCCACGCGGCATCACCGCGCCCACGAGACTGATTGCCGACATGCCGGTGCTCGTGACCACCGCACCTGCGCCACCCTCTAATTGATTGAGCGCATCGGCGAGCAAATCGCGCGTCGGATTTCCGGAGCGCGAATAGTCGTATTTACCCTTCACGCCGAATTTTTCGAAAGCGTAGGTCGAGGACAAATGAATGGGTGGCACGACTGCGCCGGTGCTGGGGTCGCTCTCGAGTCCTGCGCGGACCGCGAGCGTCGCTGGGTCGAGTGATTTCACGACGTGGCTCCTAAAAAACTCGGTCGATAAAACTAAGTTCGAATCAAAGTTCTTGCAAAAACGGGCGTAGCACTGCTGCTTCTTTTAAAAACGCATCGTGCCCGAAGTGCGAGGAGATCTCGTGCAGCTCGGCGCGCGGCATACGGGCCACCATCGCCCGCATGTCCGCGAGCGGAACGAGCAGATCCTCGATGACGGCGATCGCCGTGACCGGGACTCGCACGGTCGCAGCGTCGATGCGGTGTAGATCGATCGATTCCGACAGGCAAAGAAAACCGTCCGGTTGATATTTACGCGCGTAATCGGCGCCGCGCGCGAACAAATATTCCTCGACGGGAAAAGTGTAGTGACCGTCGGTCAAATCGGGATCGGCGGCGAATCGCTCACCGAATTCCTCGCGGCTGCGATAGGTGGACATCGCGAGTGCGCGCGCGATCTGCAGTCCCTCCGCGCCGCGTCCGCAGTCGATCGCGAACCGCACCATGCGACGTTGCACGCTGCGCCAGGCAGTTGCCATGGGATGGGTGCGATCCGCCGCACTCATGACCAACAGTCGTTCGACGCGCTCACCGTAGCGCGCGGCAAAGGTCAGCGCGACCATGCCGCCGTACGAGGCACCGACGATCGCACGCACGCGCTCGATTTGCAGATCGTCGAGTAATCGACGCAGTAATTCGGCTTGGTCGTGGGCGGAAATCGGCGGGAATTTTTCGCCGTTGCGTGGCCCGGTCGAATCGCCGCTGCCACCCAGCCAATCGAACGACAGGATGCGCAGCCGATCGATCGGCAACACGCGTCCCGGCCCTGCGAGTTCGTGCCAC
>RGUL01000083.1 GCA_010027845.1 Gammaproteobacteria bacterium | reverse complement strand
AGCCCAAGGTTGAGCTTAAGGTTGAGCCCAAGGTTGAGGCCAAGGTCCTGGTGCAGGTCGGCAGCTTCCGCGATCACAAAGCGGCCGAGGTTCGCGCGAAGTTGCTACGGGCGCGCGGCTTCGAGGTCGCTGTGACGCCGAACGGCGCAGATCCGGTCATGTACCGGGTGCGCGTCGGGCCCGCCGGCGATCGCGCCGCCGCGGAAAAACTCGTTAAGCGTTTGAAGGTAGTCAAGGTCGACGGATCGATCGTTCCGGCGAGTTGAGTTCGGCTAGAATGCGCGCCATTCGCGCAGGGGACCTCGAGGCATGACGCCGATCGACTATTGCATCATCGCGTTGTTGATCGTCTCCGCTGGCTTCGGCTTCGTGCGCGGGTTCTTCCGCGAGATCGTCACCGTCGCGAGCTGGATCGCCGGTCTCTGGCTCGCCTCGCGCGGCACCGGCTATCTCGAGCCCTACATCGTCCAATGGTTCACCGATCCCTTCGTGCGCAAATTGATCGCGACCGCAGTGGTGTTCGTGCTCGTGATCACTTTAGGAGCGGTGCTCGGTTTGCTGCTGCAACGCTTCGTGCAAGGCACGATCTTCATGCCGATCGATCGCATGCTCGGTGTGTTTTTCGGTTTTTTTCGTGGCGCCGTGTTACTCGGATTTTTGGTGCTGGTCGGCTTGCAATTCAAGCTCGGTGAACAACCCTACTGGCAGCACGGCAAGTTGACGCCGATGGCCGAGACTTGCGCAGCGACGCTCGACGATTTCATAGACCTACACGAAATCTTGCACGAGCGGCATTTCTCGACGCCTGCGGCGGAGGGTTGAATTCATGTGTGGACTTGCGGGCATCGTCGGCACTTCTCCGGTCAACCAGCGGCTCTACGATGCGCTGACGGTCCTACAACACCGCGGCCAGGACGCTGCCGGCATCGTCACCGCGACCGGCGGTCTCGTGTCGATGCGCAAAGGGTCCGGACTGGTACGCGATCTTTTCACGCAGGAGGATATGCTCGAGTTGCGCGGCAACATCGGCATCGGTCACGTGCGTTACCCGACTGCCGGCTGCGATAGCGCCTCCGAGGCACAGCCGTTCTACGTCAACGCACCGTACGGCATCGTGCTCGGCCATAACGGCAATCTCACCAACGCCGCCGAGCTCGCCGAGGTTTTGACGCGCGAGGAACGTCGTCACCTCAATACCTCGTCCGATTCCGAAGTGTTGTTAAACGTGCTCGCCTCCGAGTTGCAGCGTGTCGGCACGCCGCGCGTCACGCCCGCCGACGTGTTCGCCGCGGTGAGTGCGCTCTATCGCCGTTGTCGCGGTGGTTATGCGGTCGTCGCGATGGTGATCGGCTACGGTATTTTGGGGTTCCGAGACCCGCACGGCATCCGTCCGCTCGTGCTCGGTCAACGTACGACCGCCAAAGGTACCGAATACATGCTCGCGTCCGAATCCGTGGCGCTCGACATGCTCGGCTTTCGCGAGGTGCGCGACATCGCCCCGGGTGAAGCCGTGTTCATCGATGAGGCGGGGCGCCTGCACGCGCAGCAATGCGTATCGACCATGCGTCACACACCCTGCATTTTCGAATTCGTCTATTTCGCCCGTCCGGATAGCATCATCGACAACGTCTCCGTGCAGCGTGCCCGCATGCGCATGGGCGAGCGGCTCGCGGAAAAGATCAAACGCGAGCGGCCCGATCACGACATCGACGTGGTGATTCCAATTCCCGACACGAGTCGCACCGCCGCACTCCAAGTGGCGCAAATCTTGGGTATCAAATACCGCGAGGGGTTCATCAAAAATCGTTACATCGGTCGCACCTTCATCATGCCGGGTCAAGAGCAACGGCAAAAGTCCGTGCGCTCGAAGTTGAATGCGATCGATCTCGAATTCCGCAACAAAAACGTCTTGCTGGTCGACGATTCGATCGTACGCGGCACGACCTCGGCGCAGATCATCGACCTCGCTCGCGAGGCGGGCGCGCGCAACGTGTACTTTGCCTCGGCAGCGCCGCCGGTGCGTTACCCGAACGTCTACGGCATCGACATGCCAGCGGCGAGCGAACTCGTCGCGGCCGATCGCAGCGACGAAGAGGTGCGTGCGGTGATCGGTGCGGATTGGCTCATCTACCAAGATCTCGAGGACTTGGTTCACGCCTGTCAGCACGATGATGCGCGGGTGCGCGAATTCGACACCTCATGCTTCTCCGGTCAATACGTCACCGGCGACGTGACGCCCGACTACCTCGAGCGCTTGCGTACGCAACGCTCCGATGCGGCCAAAGAAAGCCGTCGCGCGTCAAGCAGTACGCTCAAGGTCGTTCGCGGAGTCTGAGCGTGCAGCCTTTGCTCGCGGCGACGCCCGAAGCCTGGGTGCATGAGGCCGTGCGCCGCTGGCCCGAATTACTCGCCGATCACGCCAACTGCGAAAAGAAGGCCGCCTCGACGGCGCTCGCGCTGATGTTCGCCTATCCCGAAGATCGCTCCCTCGCGACGCGCTTGTCGAAACTCGCACGCGAAGAACTGCGGCATTTCGAGCAAGTCGACGAATTGATGCGCGACTGCGGTGTCGCTTACCTGCGTCGTAAGCCCGGACGCTATGCCTCGCAATTGCGCGCCGCGCTCGTGACGAGCGAGCCGCATCGCAAACTCGATTTGCTACTCGCCGGCGCACTGATCGAGGCGCGCTCCTGCGAACGATTCAAATTACTCGGCGGTTTACCGGCGGAGCGCGGTTTGCCCGTGCCCGTTGCGGCCTTGTATTCGCGGCTCGAAGCGTCCGAGGCGCGACATTTCGAACTTTATTTGAAGCTCGCCGATCAGCATGCGCGTGCGAACGATTTAGGGGATTGGCAGCCACGACTCGCCGCGATCGCAGCGATTGAGGCGGAGCTCGTCACCACGCCCGACCCCGAGTTTCGTTTTCACTCGGGGCTGCCCGCTTAAAAATTCACCGAGCCGCGTCGCCAACCGGCCGGCGATAATTCCAAAAATCCGCCGCGTTCGTCCCACACGTCGAGCACGCGTCGCGTTGCCGTTTCACCGCCGATCGCATAGTCGTGTTCACCCGGTCGGTGCGTGTGACCATGCACGAGTTCGCGCGTGCCGGTCGCTTCGAATGCGGCGAGCACCGCCGTCGTATCGACATCCATGAGTTCGGCACGCGTCGAGCGTACGTGTGCGCGCGAGCCTGCGCGCGCAGCATCTGCGAGCCAGCGGCGTTCGGTGCGCGATAAACTTTGCAGCCGATCGCGGAACGCAGTGTCGCGTACCGTGCTGCGCAGCTCTTGATACGCATGATCACCCGTGCACAAGAGATCGCCATGACAGAGCAGGATGCGCCGGTCGCACAGGGTCAGCACCGAAGGGTCCGGCAAGACTCGCGCGCCGGTGCGGCGTTCGAATTGCGGGCCGTACAAAAAATCGCGATTACCGTGCATGACCGCGACATCGACGCCGCTTGCGGCGAGCGCGGCCAAACCCCGACAGATCGCCTCGCGCGCGGGATCGTCGTCGTCGTCGCCGATCCAAGTTTCGAACAGATCGCCTAGTACGAAGAGCGATCGGGCGCTGCGCGCCTCGTCAGTGAGAAAGCGTAGGAATGCGGCGTTCGCCTGCGGGGTCGAGGCATCGAGATGCAGATCCGAAACGAACAGGTGGCGCACGTCGGAATTGTAGGCGAGTCGGGTAAACTGCGCGCATGTCGCAACCCGTCGTCACCCGTTTCGCGCCTAGCCCGAGCGGCGAATTACACCTCGGCAACGTGCGTACCGCGCTATTCAACTGGCTGCATGCGCGCCGCCATGGTGGGCGTTTTCTGCTGCGCATCGAAGACACCGATGCCGAACGTAGTCGCCCCGAATTCGCTGTGCAGTTGCTGCAAGACTTGCGCTGGCTCGGACTCGAGTGGGACGCCGGCCCGGGGCGCGAGGATGCGGCGGCACCCTACGAACAATCTCGTCGCAGCGCGCTTTATACCGCCGCGCTCGAGCGACTCGAACGAGCCGGTCAGGTGTACCCCTGTTATTGCTCGACGCTCGAGCTCGAGGTCAGTCGGCGGGCGCAGCTCGCTTCGGGTAAGCCGCCGCGCTATGCCGGCACCTGTCGGAATCTCGATGCCGCGCAACGCGCGGCGCGTGTAGCCGAGGGGCGTCAGCCCACCTTGCGCTTCAAGGTGCCTGATACGGGCAAAGTCGAATTCACCGACCTCGTACACGGTGCACAAATTTTTGCTTGCGCCGATCTCGGTGATTTCGTGGTGCGACGCGCCGACGGCAGTGCGGCGTTCTTTTTCTCGAACGCGCTCGACGATGCGTTGATGGGCGTGACCGTGGTACTGCGCGGTGAAGATCATCTTTCCAACACCCCGCGTCAACAATTGATCAACGCCGCGCTCGGTCAACCGTCACCCACGTACGGACATTTGAGCCTGATCACCGGTGACGATGGCGCGCCGCTTTCTAAGCGCAACGGTGCGCGTAGCTTGCGCGAGCTGCGCGAAGCCGGCTACCTGCCCGAAGCGATCTTCAATCTGTTGTTCAGACTCGGGCATTCGAGCGCTGTTCTCGGTATGCACGATCTCGCGACGCTCGCGCAACACTTCGACACGGCGCATCTCGGTCGCGCACCGGCGCGCTTCGATTTTGCGCAACTCGAAGTGTTTCAAAAAGATGCGGTGCATGCGCTAACCCCCGAGCGTGCCGCGATCTGGATGCAGGCGCATTTACCGAACGGTTTGGCGCCCGAAACTTTGCGCGCGTTCGTCGCCGCGATCCAACCGAACGTGATTTTGCCGCGCGAGGTCGCCGAGTGGGCCGCAGTGATTTTCGATGATGCGGCGCCGGCTGCGCTCGCCGATGAAACGTCGGAATCGCGGCGGCTGATTCGCGAGGCCGGCCGCGAGTTCTTCTTGGCGGCCGCGGCCGCCGTGCAGGCGAGCGGCACCGACTGGAAGGCTTTGACGACGGCCGTGCGCACCGCCACCAATCGCAAAGGCCCCGAACTCTTCAAGCCCTTACGCCATGCGCTGACGGGCGTCGGTCACGGCCCCGAGCTTGCGCCGCTGTTGCCGCTCATCGGCGCCTCGCGATTGCAAGCGCGCTTCGAACACGCCGCGACGCTCGCATGATCCGGATCCACAATTCGCTGTCGGGTCGCAAAGAAACCTTGACGCCGCTCGTGCCCGGCGAGGTCCGCATGTACCTCTGCGGCGACACCGTCTACGACTTTTGCCACATCGGCCATGCGCGCTCGAAGGTCGCGTTCGACGTCGTGCGTCGCTACCTCGAACACCGCGGCTTACGCGTGACCTTCGTCCGCAACATCACCGACATCGACGATAAGATCATTCGCCGCGCCGCCGAGCTCGGTGAGCCGATTGATCGTTTCACCGCGCGCTACATCGACGCGATGCACGAGGACTACGATCGCCTCAATATTTTGCGCCCCGATCACGAGCCGCGCGCCACGCAATACGTCCCCGGAATGATCGCGCTCACTAAGCGATTGATCGACAAAGGCTATGCCTACGTCGCCGCCGACGGCGATGTGATGTATTCAGTTGCGAAGTTCGAGTCGTACGGCCGGCTCTCCGGTAAACGACTCGCCGATTTGCGCGCCGGCGCGCGGATCGAAGTCGACACGGCCAAGCGCGATCCGCTCGATTTCGTGTTGTGGAAAATGGCGAAGCCTGGCGAACCTGCGTGGGAGTCGCCCTGGGGCCCCGGCCGACCCGGTTGGCACATCGAGTGTTCGGTGATGTCCGCCGAAATTTTGGGTGATCATTTCGACATCCACGCCGGCGGCATGGATCTGAAATTCCCGCACCACGAAAACGAGATCGCGCAATCGTGCGCGGCGACCGATGCGCACTTCGCCAATCTTTGGATGCACAACGGCTTCGTCAACGTCGACGACGAGAAGATGTCGAAGTCGCTGGGCAATTTTTTCACGATCCGCGACGTGCTCGCCTCCGGGCACGTACGTCACCCCGAGGTGCTGCGATTCTTTTTGATCGGCAGTCACTATCGCGGCCCCATCAACTATTCGCTCGCGCAAATCGAGCAGGCCGACGCCGCGCTCGGGCGCCTCTACACTGCGCTGCGTGGTCTCGATTCGCCACCGCCGGCGACGGCACCGACCGCGAGCGCAACGGCCGCGAGCGAACCCGCCGCCGACACGGCGGCGATGCGGGCGTTTCACGCCGCAATGGACGACGACTTCAACACCCCGGAAGCGGTGGCCGTGCTGCAGGGCCTCGCCGGCGAGATCAACCGCGCGCGCGACCTCGGTGATCTGTCGGCTGCGACCGTCGTAGCGCGTGAATTACGGGCAGTCGGCGCCGTGCTCGGCGTCTTACGACTCGACGCAGAGGAGTGGTTCCGTAGCTCCAAAAGCGCGGCCAACGGGGCGACCAGCGGTGCGGAAGTCTGGAACGACGCGCGCATCGCAGCAGCGATCGCCGCACGCCAAGCGGCGCGTCAGGCGCGGGACTTCAAAAAATCAGACGAGATCCGCGACGAACTTTTGGCTGCCGACATCGTGCTCGAAGATAAGCCGGGCGGGGCGACGGAGTGGCGGCGTCGCTGAGTTCGCGCTCCGGTTTAGTTGGACGCGCCTGCTTGCCGGCGCAGCGATGCTTCCAAGGTATTCTTCATCAACATCGCGACCGTCATCGGTCCGACGCCACCGGGTACGGGGGTGATCCACGCGGCGCGCTCGGCGGCTGCTGCGAACTCTACGTCACCGCACAAACTGCCGTCGTCGCGACGATTGATGCCGACGTCGATCACGACTGCGCCTTCGCGGATCCATTCGCCGCGCACGAGCCCGGGCTTGCCCGCGGCTGCGATCAAAATATCGGCCTCGCGCACGTGCTGCGAAAGATCAGTCGTGAAACGATGGGTCACGGTCACCGTCGCACCCATCAACAGCAGTTCAAGCGATAACGGTCGACCGACGATGTTCGAGGCGCCGACGATCACGCAGTGCGCACCTTTGACTGACACGCCGATGTAATCGAGCATGCGCATCACGCCGTACGGTGTGCACGGCCGAATCAAAGGATTGCGTGCGGCCAGGCGACCGACGTTGTAGGGATGAAAACCGTCGACGTCTTTGCGCGGATCGATCCGCTCGACGACGGCGCTTTGTCGCACGTGTTCGGGCAGGGGCAGCTGCACGAGGATGCCGTCGATGCTCGCGTCCGCATTCAAAGCGTCGATGCGCGATAACAACTCGGTCTCGCTGATCGATTGCGGTAAATCGACCGCGAGCGAATGGATGCCGCAGTCTTCGCAGGCTTTGCGTTTGTTACGCACGTAGACCTGCGAGGCGGGGTTATCGCCGACCATCACTACCGCGAGTCCCGGTCGACGTAGGCCGCGCGCGAGCAGCGCATCGACGCCTGCGCGCACTTCCGTTTTCACGTTCGTCGCGATCGCTTTGCCGTCGATGATCTTTGCCGCCATGTCGACGATTCTCTCATGCAGGGCTAGGGTTTGACGCTGCTTGCCTCGCACCCGTATCATTCGCGACCCCGCGGCTGTGTCGCGTCGTGGCAAATGCGCCGCAGGGACGTGATCGGCATCGGGGCATGGCGCAGTCTGGTAGCGCATCTGCTTTGGGAGCAGAGGGTCGGGGGTTCGAATCCCTCTGCCCCGACCAAGCCGAGCCATGGTTAAAGGGTAGCGAAGGTGCGATACGCTTCGACTTCCGGCACGGGCGCCCGTAGCTCAGCTGGATAGAGCA
>RGUL01000082.1 GCA_010027845.1 Gammaproteobacteria bacterium | reverse complement strand
CTCGACACCGGCGCGATCGGCCCTTGGGGCACGCGCGCGTACATCGCAGCGTCTTCCGCGAGTAACGACAAGTTCAAAGGTCCGGGCGACCTCTACAAGCGTCAATTCAACGCGCGCATCTATCAAGACGTGAACGACTCGGACTTCATCGCCGTGGCGTTCCACTTCAACCGCAACCGCAACAACTTCTACCGCACGACCTCGGAAGCGAACTTCGCAGCCTTCGGTCGCGGTTACGACAACATCGCGACTTGCACGCGTCCGACGCCGACCAAGGGTGTGGCGGATAACGAAGGCGCTACACCGAACGCGAGCACGCCGACGCTGCTCAACACCGACAACCCGCTCAACCCGGGCGCCTGCACCAACTATTACGGTCTGCGCGTGAACCCGTCCGACACGGGCAACATCCGCATCACCTCGTTGTGGCATCTGTCGGACAAGTTGCGTCTGTCGGTCGATCCGTCGTTCCAGTACGTGCTCGCCAACGGTGGCGGCACCTCCACGATCACGGAGACGCCGGTCGCGAACAACGCCGACCGTCGCGTCGTGGGCAACACCGCGCTCGCCGGCTTCGACTTGAACGGTGACGGCGACATCCTCGACACGGTGCGCTTCTACAGCCCGAGCAACACCAACACCAAGCGCTATGGCGTCAACGCCTCGCTGATTTGGGACGTGGCCGAGAATCAGCGCATCCGGTTCGCGTACACGCTCGACTACGGCAAACACCGTCAGACCGGCCAGTTCGGCTATCTCGACGCGAACGGCAATCCGGAGAACGTGTTCGGCGGTCGTCAGGGTCGCCCCGTCATCCTCGCCGATGGCAGCCAACTGCGTAGCCGCGATCGCTTCTCGATCGCCGAGCTGAACCAGTTCGCCGCCGACTACCGCGGCAAGTTCATGAACGACAAACTCACGCTGAACCTCGGCGTGCGTGCGCCGTACTTCAAACGCGAACTCAACCAGTACTGCTACACGCAGGACACTTCGACCAACGTGCTGTGCACGACGCAGACGCCGATCGCGACGCGCCCCAACGGCAACGTGGTGTTCGTGAACTCCGCGACGGCCGTGCAGTACATCGCGCCGTTCTCAGCGACCGCGAAGTTCGACAAAGTTCTGCCGAACATCGGCTTGACCTACGCGATCGATGAGCAAAACACCGTGTACACCTCGTACTCGGAAGGTCTCTCGGCGCCGCGTACGGACAGCCTCTACGGCCTGCGTCGTTTGCCGGACAACTCGCTCGCGCGCGTGAACCCGAATCCGGAAACCACCCAGTCGTACGACCTCGGTTGGCGCTTCCGTTCGAACAACGTGATGGCGAGCGTCGCCGCATGGCAGTCGAAGTATCAGAACCGCATCGTCTCGTCGTTCGACGCCGACCTCGGCTTCAGCGTCGATCGCAACATCGGCGACGTCGACCTGAGCGGTTATGACGCGCAGATCGCCTATCAACCGTACGAGTGGATGCAGATCAGCTCCTCGGCCTCGCGCACCAAGACCAAGTTGCTCAACAATTTGCAATTGAGCGCGACGGCTGCGTTGCCGACCGCCGGAAAAGCTTTGGTCGAGACGCCCGACTACACCTTCGGTGGTCGCATCGAGCTCTATCCGGTGAAGAACTTCAGCGTCGGCCTGCAGGGCAAGTACGTGGGTAAGCGCTGGACCACCGACATGAACGACGCTTCGGTGCGACCGTACTCGATCGTCGATCTCGACGCCCGTTACCAGTTCGCCCTGCCGAACACCAAGGGTCTGTCGGTGCAGCTCAACATCAGCAACTTGTTCGACGAGCAGTACTTCAACACGATCTCGTCGACGAACTACTCGGTGGCGCTGCCGGGCTTCACCGGCCCGGGCCTGCCGAACCTCGGTATCGGTGCGCCGCGCACCGCGAGCCTGAGCTTCCAGCTCAAGCTCTGATGAACGTGCTCCGTTGCGCGGCCGCCGGTCGCGACTCGGTGCAAAACTTGAGGGGCAGCTTCGGCTGCCCCTCTTTTTTTTGGTCGCTGTGTTGCATCCTCATCGTCTGCGCAATGGGTTCGATCGCATATGCGGCGGCAACGAATGACGACGAACCACCGCGCGCCGCTCACACACTGCGCATCGCAACCTATAACGCGAGCCTCAACCGCGATACCGACGGTGCACTCGTGCGCTCGCTCGGCACGCGTGACGCCAGCGGACGTGGCGCAGATCCGCAAGCGCGCGTCATCGCCGAAGTGCTGCAACGCGTCGCACCCGACGTATTGTTAATCAACGAATTCGATTACGACGCCGCGGGCGTCGCCTTGCGTCTCTTCGACGAACGCTACTTGCGCGCTCCTTGGAACGGCGCGCCAGCCCTGCGCTTTCGCGAGCGCTTCGCGCCACCAGTGAACACGGGTGTACCGAGCCGGGTCGATCTCGATCGTGACGGTCGCATCGCCGGGCCGAACGATGCGCTCGGTTTCGGTTTGTTCCCGGGGCAATACGGGCTCGCGGTCTACTCGAAGTATTCACCCGCCGCGCTCGCAGTACTACCGCTGTCGTCCAAAAATCACGTCGATCTGCCGCTGCGGCTGCCGAACGGCCGCACGCTGCATTTTTTGGTGAGTCATCCGACACCGCCGGCGTTCGACGGGCCCGAAGATCGCAACGGGCGCCGCAACCACGACGAGATTCGTCTTTGGGCCGACTATTTGTCCCCGGAGAAAGCCGGCTATTTGCTCGACGATCAAGGTCGGCGCGGCGGCCTCGCCGCCGATGCCTCGTTCGTCATCGTCGGCGATCTCAATGCCGACCCCGACGATGGTGGCAGTTATCAAAACGCGATTCGCCAACTGCTCGACCATCCGCGCGTGAACGCCGAAGTGGCGCGCGGTTCGTGGCGGCCACGCAGCGCGGGCGGCCTGGCAGCCGCGCAGCGTCAAGGCGGGGCGAATCTCACGCAACACGCCGACCCACGATTCGACACCGCCGATTTCGGCGACAATGGCGACGACGCGCCCGGTAATTTGCGCGCCGACTACGTTTTGCCATCCAAAGATTTACAGGTCTGTGCGTCGGGAGTTTTTTGGCCGACGCCCGCTGAGCCGATGTGGCGCCTCGTCAACGACGACGTACGCGCAAGTTCCGATCACCGCCTCGTTTGGGTCGACGTCGCGCTGCCCGGCTTCACTTGCCCGTCGCCGGCGCGGTGACCAGCCGCGCGTATTTTCGCGTCATCACTTTTTGCGCACAGACGTCTGCGACGTCGTCTTTGTTACAGACGTCCGACGCCAGCGACCGCTCCCAGGAGCCGTACATCGCGTTCGGCAAAACGAACCAACGCACGCCGAACAGCGGCTCCAACTCCGCGCGGCGCGCCGCGAAAATCGGCCGGTCTATGAAATCGCGCAGATCGTCCCCGATCAAGGCGACGATGCGGTAGCGCTCCGCAATCCAGGCGCGGCGCACGCCTTTGTCACCGCTTTCCCAACCGGGGCGCTCGCTGCGCAAACTCACGGCCTCTCGATCGGAGGCGAACGGCAAGCCGAGAGCGACGAGATTGCGCATGGTCGCGGTCTTCGCCGGACAAGCATCGTCGGCGCGAGCGAACTGCGGCTGGCAGTGCCGGTTGGTGACGTAAAAAATTCGGTGCCCCGCACGCGCCGCCGCCCAAAGAAATTCTCGCGCCCCCGGCAGCGCGGTCGCAGCCGCTTCCTGCATCCATGCCTGCCACGAGGCTTCGTCGTAATCGAGACCCGCCGCCGCACGTCGCGCTTGATAGACCGAGTTGTCGAGCACCGTCTCGTCAAGATCGAGCACGATTGCGGTCGGCAGCCGTGCGAGTCGGTGCGGGTCCGTTGCCATCTGCTCGACCGCCGCCGTGCCCGGCGTTTTTTTCAGCGCCGCCAACTTGGACGTCGCCAGACGATACGCTTGCAAAGAATTCGCGCGGTACTCGTCGGCCGTCTGCATCCAAAGAATCGCATGCAGTTGCTCGCGCCCGACTATGGGTGAGTCGACCACGGGCTCTGCCGCGCTCGCGGGCGCCGTCAGCACCGCCGAGGTCACGGCCGCGATCAATGCGCAGGCGATCGTAACGGCCGCCACGCGCACCCGCGACGTCGGCTCACGTCGCATCAAGTGATCGCCGCCGCGTCGCGCAAACTTTGGATCATCGACGTCTTGAGCAAGAACGCCCGCGACAAAGTCGGGTCGCTGCAGGCACGCATGAACTCGGCTTGGCGCTTACGCTGTACGTCGGGGTCCTTCGATTCCATCAATTTTTTGTTGTTGATGGTGTGTTCCTGCACGAACTTGACGCAAATCGTGCGGCGCTGCCGATCGTACAGATCGAGTAACGGATCCATCGCCTCGCCGTGGTGGATTCGAATCAGTTTTTCCGCCGCGTTCCACGAGTCGTGGATGCCACCGTTCGCACCCATCCCGCCGAGCGGATTATTCATGTGCGCCGAATCGCCGGCGAGCAACACGCGACCGCGCCGCCAAATTTTCGCCACGCGCTGATGAACGCGATAGATCGAGCGGTGCGCGAGCGGATAGTCGGCGTCGTGCGGCGCCATGTGATGCAGACGATCCTGAATCCAGCGGTCCGACAAAAAATAACTGTCATCTTCGATCTTCGGGTCGGTCGGAATCAGCACGCGCCACACGCTCGGCGTGCGCAGCAACACCAACCACTCGTCCGGATCGGACACGTAGTTCACGTAAGCGAGCCGATCGAATTTCGTCTCTAGCGGAAATTCCGTCGAGGCGACCAGGAATCGCTCCGGGTATGTGAAGCCTTCGAATTGAATGGCCATCGCCTTTCGAATCGCGCTGTCCGAACCATCGCAGGCGAGCACGAACGAGCCTTCGAAAAGTCGCTCTTGCATGCCCTCCCAGGCGAGCACCTCGACGCCATCGGCGCTCTGGTACACACCTTTGACCATGTGGTTGAGCAAGCATTTCGCCAGATGCGCATAGTCGCGCTCGAGAATTTTCCAGATCAGTTGCGTGAGCTTGTATTGCTCGACCTGCAAGCGGTACGGGTGCTTCGTATCCTCGCGCAACACGTCGAGATCGAATTCGGCGATCTCGCCGGTGCGTCGATCGCGGTATTGGTAGTAGCGACAGATCAAACCCTGCGCTTCGAGTTCGGCGGTGATGCCGAGTTCGTCCATCATGTCGACGGTCGGCGGATGGAAGGTCGAGGCGCGCAAGGTGCGCGGCAATTCCGCGGCACCTTCGAGCAGGATGATGGGAATGCCTGCTTGCACGAGTCGCAACGCAGCGACGCAACCCACGGGACCGGCGCCCGCGATGATGACCGGCTTGGTGATGGCCACGAAAACCCCCCGACGAAGATCGGACCCCGACGGTCCGCACCCGGGAATTCTAGGCCTTGCGCGAAACCCTTGCCCGAACTGCAATGCATGGGTTCATATATCGCAATGATGCATCCCACACCCCGGCGACTCGGTCGCACCGCGCTTGTTTTTCTCCTCACCTTGCTGCCCGCGCTCGCGACGTCGCAAGAGCGCACTCAAAAACCGCCGCTGCATGCCCGCGAATGGCTGGCCGTCACCGGCAAGCCGCTCGCAGCCACCGCGGGCGCCAAGATCTTCGAGCGCGGCGGCAACGCGGTGGACGCCGCATGCGCGATGATCGCGGCGACCTCGACGATGTGGGACACCCTTTCCTGGGGTGGCGAAACTCAGGCGCTGATCTGGCACCCCAAGCTCAAGAAGGTGATCGCCATCAACGCACTCGGCGTCGCGCCGACCGGCGCGACCGCAGAATTCTTTCGCGCGCAGGGCATGAAATATCCGCCCGAACACGGCCCGCTCGCCGCCGTCACGCCCGGCACACCCGGCGGCCTGCTCGTGATGCTCGCCGAGTACGGCACGCTTTCGCTCGCCGAAGTTTTGGCGCCGGCGATCTCGATGGCCGACGGCTATCCCATCGAAGCCGAAGCGGCGAACGCGATCGAGCGCGACAAAGCTTTGCTCAAACGCTGGCGCAGCAGTGCGCGCATCATGTTGCCGCACAGCGCCGATGCCGCCGGTCGCGGTGGCCGCGAAGCGCCGCTCGCCGGCGAAATTTTCCGCCAACCGGAACTCGCCGCGACGCTGCGTAAATTGGTCGACGCCGAAAAACGTGCGCTCGCACGCGGCGCCTCACGCAAGCAGGCGATCATGGCGGCGTACGAGCGTTTTTATCGTGGCGACATCGCCGCCGATTTCGTGGCCGGCGTGCAAGCCGAGGGCGGGCTCATCACGCGCGACGATCTCGCACGCTGGCAGGTGAAGATCGAAGAACCGCGCCACACCAACTATCGCGGCGTCGACGTCTACAAACTCGACAGCTGGGTGCAAGGCCCCGTGATGCTGCAAGCGCTCAACATCCTCGAGAATTTCGATCTCGCGGCGATGGGCTACGACTCCGCGCGCTATCTGCACACGCTCTATCAAGCGATGAATCTCGCCTTCGCCGATCGTGATTTCTATTACGGCGATCCCGCATTCCCGCCCGCCGAACCGATACAGGGGCTGCTCTCCAAAGATTACGCGAAGAAACGCGCCGCCGAGATCGGATCGCGCAACGATCCGTATGCCGGTCCCGGCGACCCGTATCCTTTTCAAGGCGCCAGCAACCCGTTCGAAGCGTTACGACGTGCGCGGATCGAATCTTTGCGTCCGACCGCGGGCAATTCGGCCGCCGACGGCGCGGCGAAGCCGTACACACCTAGCGGTGTCGCACCGCCGACGGCCGCACTCACGACCGCAGGCGGCGGCTCCGCATTCGGCAGCGATGAGCACGAGCCCTTTTATCGCGGCACGACCTCGGTCGTGACCGCCGACAAAGAAGGTTGGTTGGTGGCCGTCACGCCGAGCGGCGGCTGGATACCGGCGGTGATCGCCGGCAACACCGGCATCGGTCTGTCGCAACGCATGCAATCGTTCGTGCTCGACGCCCGCGAGAATCCGTTCAACGTCGTCGAGCCCGGCAAGCGTCCGCGCGCAACACTCACGCCGAGCCTCGCGCTCAAAGATGGCAAACCGTGGCTGGCCTTCGCCGTGCAGGGTGGCGACAGCCAAGATCAAAACTTGCTGCAGTTCTTTTTGAACATGGTCGAGTTCAACATGACGCCGCAAGAGGCCGTCGAAGCGGCCAACATGAACAGCTTCCAGTTGTTCGACTCGTTCGGCGCGCACGCACGGTTGCCCGGACGCATGCTGCTCGACGACGAGGTGCCGAATTGGGTGCGCCGCGAACTCGTGCAGCGCGGCTACAAACTCGAATTCAAATCTCGCACCGCCGGCCCCATCAACGCGATCATGGTCGACGAGGCACACGGCACGCTGTGGGGCGCGTCCGGTAATCACGGCGAGGACTACGGCATCGGCTGGTGAATTTCCTATTAGGACCCTGACGGTGACCTACTCTAGCGTCGCAACAGGCGAAACTACCATCGGCGCAGAGCGTTTTCACTTCCGAGTTCGAAATGGGATCGGGTGGTTCCCGCTCGCTATTGCCATCAGGGAAACTTTTAAAATCCGGTCGTTTTTTGACGTGACGCGTCGCGTTCACATGAGTGATGGAACCAATTCCATCGCGATCGTCCCAGCAGCAAAACTGCTTGGGGTTATATGGTCAAGCCTCACGGGCAATTAGTACCGGTTAGCTGAAGTCGTTACCGACCTTACACACCCGGCCTATCAACCAAGTCGTCTACTTGGGCCCTTTAGGGGAATCGAGTTCCCAGGGAGATCTAGTCTTGGGGGGGGCTTCCC
>RGUL01000081.1 GCA_010027845.1 Gammaproteobacteria bacterium | reverse complement strand
CTGGAGACAGTCTTCGACGGTGATGCGTGCCATGGCGCGTGCCTGCGGAGCGTTCGGAAAACGGTCGGCGATTATAGGCGACGACGCCGAATTATGCGAGTAACTCCGCCAGTAACGGCGCGAGTTCGGGGCGATCGGCACGCAGCGCCGTGCCGCGCCCGGCGATGATCTCGCGAGCGTCGGCGACCGCACGCTCGAACTCGGCGTTGACGATCACGTAATCGAATTCGCGGTAGTGGGACATGTCTTCGACCGCATCGCGCAGCCGCCGCGCGATCACCGCATCGCTGTCGGTACGGCGCGCGCGCAGGCGTCGCTCGAGTTCGGTGCGCGACGGCGGCAACACGAACAGCGAGGTGCAAGACGGTTCACGGCTGCGCACTTGGCGCGCGCCTTGCCAATCGATCTCGAGGATCACGTCGTGGCCGCCCGCGAACGCAGCCGTGAGCGCGGCTCGACTCGTGCCGTAGTAATGATCGAACACCCGCGCATACTCGAGAAACGCATCGCCGGCGATCATCGACTCGAAGTGTGCGACATCGGTGAAGTGATAATCGTCGCCGTCGACTTCCGTCGCGCGTCGCGCACGCGTCGTGTGCGATACGCACATCCGCAAATTCGGATCGCGACGCCGCAACTCGTGGATGAGACTCGTTTTGCCGGCGCCCGAGGGTGCCGCGATGACGAACAAGCGATTCATTCGACGTTCTGCACTTGTTCGCGCATCTGCTCGATCAGCACTTTCATATCGACCGCGAGGCGCGTGGTGTCGAGTTCCTGCGACTTGGACGAGAGCGTGTTCGCTTCGCGATTGAGTTCCTGCATCAAAAAATCGAGCCGCCGACCGGCCGCTTCGTCGCCGACGATGACGCGACGAATTTCGGCGATGTGGCCGTCGAGTCGATCGATTTCCTCGTCGACGTCCGCTTTCTGCAACAACAACGCGAGTTCTTGTGCCATGCGCTCCGCATCGACACTCGCGGCATATTCCGCCACGCGCTCGTGTAATCTTTGTCGTAGTCGGCTGCGCAGCTCGGGCAAGCGAGCGCGCATCGTCGCAACGAGTTTCGCGAGCGCCTCGCAGCGTTGGTCGAGCAACTCGCGCAATCGCTCGCCCTCACGAGCGCGCATCGCGACCAGTTCGCCGAGCGTGGCTTCGAAGAGTGCGCGACAGTCGGCTGCGAGCCCTTCGTTGTCGGCCGGCTGGTCGCGCAGTACGCCAGGCCAACGTAACGCATCGAGCACGTCGAAGGTCGGTGCGCCGGGCGCTGCCGCAGCAATTTCTTTGGCTCGCAGCAGCAAGCGTCGCAGCGCTTCGTCGTCGACCTGCAAGTCTCGCGCACCGAGCGGCACGCCACGTAGATGGATGCTGCAATCGACTTTGCCACGGCGTAACGCCGCCGCGGCCGTCCGTCGCAGTTCACCCTCAAGGCTGCGTAATTCTTCGGGTAACCGGAAGCCCGCTTCGAGATAGCGATGGTTGACGCTGCGCAATTCGCAACTCAATTCGCCGTGGGCGCTCTGCACCTCGCGTCTGGCGAAGCCGGTCATGCTGTGGATCATGGCGTGCTCAAAATCATGGTTTGCGACGGCGCGGGCGCGGTGTATAAGACGCCGCAGTTTATCCCAATGAGGACTCGCCGATGTTTCGACGCCCGAGCGGCCGCGCCGCCGACGAATTGCGCGCGGTGACTTTCGAACGCGGCTACACGCGCCATGCCGAAGGATCGGTACTGGTGACGTTCGGCGGTACGCGCGTGCTGTGCACGGCTAGCATCGAGGACGGCGTACCCGGATTTTTGCGCGGTCGCGGCCAGGGTTGGGTGACGGCCGAATACGGCATGTTGCCGCGCGCCACGCACACCCGTTCGGCGCGCGAGGCAGCCAAAGGTAAACAAAGCGGCCGCACGCAAGAGATCCAACGCTTGATCGGTCGCAGCCTGCGCGCCGTGATCGACTTGCGGGCGCTCGGCGAACGCACCGTCACGCTCGACTGCGACGTATTGCAGGCCGACGGCGGCACGCGTACCGCCGCGATCACCGGCAGTTACGTCGCACTCGTCGACGCCTGCCGTACGTTGATCACCCGTGGCACGCTCGCGAATCTTCCGGTGCACGGCCAGATCGCCGCGGTGTCGGTCGGTATCTGCGGCGGCATGCCGCTACTCGATCTCGATTACGACGAAGATTCGCAAGCCGAAACCGACATGAACGTCGTGATGAAGGACGGTGGTGCCTTCGTCGAAATTCAAGGTACTGCCGAGGGACATGCGTTCCGGCGTGACGAACTCGATGCGTTGCTCGCTCTGGCCACGTCGGGCATCGCGCGACTGCACGCACTGCAAGACGCGGCGTTGCGCACGGCGTGACGATGCGCGTCGTGCTCGCAACCGGTAACGCCGGCAAATTGCGCGAGTTCGCCGATTTGCTCGCGCCCGCCGGGTTCGAGTTCGTCTCGCAAGCGACCTTCGGTATCGAACCGCCCGAAGAAACCGGCACGACCTTCGTCGCGAACGCTCTGCTCAAAGCGCGCAATGCCGCGCGACTTACGGGCCTGCCGGCGATGGCCGACGACTCTGGTCTCGAAGTCGACGCTCTGCAGGGCGCGCCCGGGGTGCGTTCGGCGCGTTACGCCGGTGACCACGCGAGCGATGCCGACAACATCGCAAAACTTTTGCAGGCGCTCGTCGACGCGCCCGACGTGGCGCGCGGCGCGCGCTTTCGGTGTGTGATCGCGCTGGTGACGTCGGCCGACGATCCAAAACCTTTGATCGGTAGCGGTGAGTGGCGAGGGCGAATCTTGCACGCACCGCGCGGTCACGCGGGATTCGGTTACGACCCGATCTTCGAAGACTCGGTGAGCGGTCGCAGTGCCGCCGAATTGTCCGCTGCCGAAAAGCATGCCCGCAGCCATCGCGGTGCCGCACTCGCTGCGCTGCTCGACGAGTGGCGTCGCCGCCGATGACGGGCTCCACGCCGTCGACCTTCGGCGTTTACGTGCATTTTCCTTGGTGCGTGCGCAAGTGCCCGTATTGCGACTTCAACTCGCACGCGCGACCAGGCGAAGAGATTCCCGAATCGGCCTACGTCGACGCGTTACTCGCCGATCTTGCCGCTCAACTAGACCCGCAAGGCGCTTTGCTGACCGACGGCGGTGAGGTTGCGGTGACGACTCGCGAGGTTGCGAGCATTTTTTTGGGTGGCGGTACGCCGAGTTTATTCTCACCGCGCGCGATCGCCCGCGTGCTTGACGGACTGCGCGCGAAGCTGCGTTTTGCTGCCGACGTCGAAATCACCATGGAAGCGAACCCTGGCACCCTCGAACGTGGGCGGTTCGCCGATTACGCGGCAGCGGGCGTGAATCGCGTCTCGTTAGGTGCGCAGACGTTTTCGTCCGCGGCGCTCGCAACGCTCGGACGTATCCACACGCCGCAAGACACGCAGCGCGCCGCCGAAGAATTGCACGCGGTCGGGCTCGATAATTTCAATCTCGATTTGATGTACGCATTGCCACGGCAATCGGTCGCCGAAGCGCTCTGCGACGTCGACAACGCGCTGGCACTCGCACCGCGTCAAATCTCGCATTACCAGCTCACGCTCGAGCCGAACACGCCGTTCGCGGCCCGGCCACCCGCAGGCATGCCCGAAGACGAACTCGCCGACGAGATGTTCGCGGTTTGTGCGGCGCGATTAGCTGCGGCGGGGTTTCGTCGCTACGAAGTATCGGCGCACGCTCGCGCCGGCTTCGAATGTCGGCACAACCTCGGCTATTGGCAGTTCGGCGATTATTTAGGTCTCGGTGCCGGCGCACACGGCAAGTGGTCGTGGCGCGATCCGCAGACGAATTCTTTGATCGTGCGTCGCAGCACGCAGGCGCGCGATCCGCGCAAGTTCGGCCGTGACCCGCGCGCCGCGCTCGCGGTCCGCACGGTTTCGGCGCAGGAGTTGCCGTTCGAATTTCTGCTCAATGCCTTGCGACTCGTCGCCGGCACCACCCGCACGACGTTCGAATCGACCACCGGTCTCGATTGGCAGGTGCTCGCGTCCGGCATCGGTCGCGGGTTTGCGCGCGGTCTGCTCGAAGGCGACCCCGCGACGGCGATCCGCGCCAGCCCCCGTGGCTACGCGTTCCTGAACGACTTGCTGCTCGTCATGCACAGCGACTGAAAATCCGTTGTCCGAGCCCGGATAAGCGATTTTTTGCAATGTTCGCCAGAGCACAGTTTCATAAGTCATTGAATAAATTAATAAAAAAACCGAGGACATCAAAAGATCACGAGTCCAAGCATCGGTTTTTACGAGGCTTTTTTTTCGGCTTCGTAGCCCGCTCCACAGAGTTATCCACAGACCCGCTTGCCGACTGCCCCCCGCGATGGCTAGACTGCGCGCCCTTTTTCGCTAACGCCCGACGGATCACAGGCCATGAAAGAAGCGATTCACCCCGAGTACACGGAAATCAACGTGACCTGTTCCTGTGGCAACGCGTTCAAGACGCGCTCGACGCTGGGCAACGATTTGTCGATCGAAGTGTGCTCGAGCTGCCACCCGTTCTACACGGGTAAGCAAAAGATTCTCGACACCGCGGGTCGCGTCGACAAGTTCCGCAAGAAATACGCGGCGGCAGGCGCGCGCTAAGTCTGACGAGCCTCGGGTTTCGATGCGTAAGGGCGCCTGCGGGCGCCCTTCGTTTTTGCGGAACTTCTGTTAGCGTCGCGACATCGAAACGTCGAGAGGTACTGCATGCACCAGCGTTCACATCGAGGCACGCACGCGTCGTTCGCGGTGCTGGTGGCGGCGCTCGGACTCGTCGGTGCCGCGACCGCGGCGCCGACCACGCCTGCACCGAATACACCCGCGCCGACCGCCGCCAAAACCCCCACCAAACCGAGCGCTTCGGCACAAAAGGCGCACGATCAAATTTTGAAGGCCACGATGCCCGACGCAGAATTCAAATTCGTCGTGCTCGACGACGACTCGATCAACGCGTTCACCACGGGCTGCTGTTTCGTTTACGTACACCGTGGCCTGCTGACACATTTGAACTCCGAAGCCGAACTTGCCGCAGTGCTCGGCCACGAAATCGCACACGTCACTCAAAAACATCCGCAAAAACAAATGACGCGTGGCGTGCTCGCGACGCTCGCTTCCGTCGCCGCTGCCATCGCCACCAACTCCGGCGCGGTCGGTGATCTCGCGAATCTCGGCGCACAAGCCTGGGTGCAGGGATACGGTCGCGACGCCGAACTCGAGGCCGATCGCGTCGGCCTGCAATTTTCGACGCGCGCCGGCTATCGCCCGGAAGCGATGGGCGAAGTGTTCAACATGTTCAAGCAGGGTGAGCGCTTCGAAATGGATCGGGCGCGCGCCGAAGGTCGCGAGCCACGCATCTACCACGGCTTGTTCGCATCGCATCCGGCGCCCGACGCGCGTGCGGTGCAGGCGGCAAAAGGCGCGGCGAAACTCGATACCGATCCGCAAGGTGGCTGGATCGACAACCGGGAACAATATTTGAAGCGCATCGACGGCCTCGTCTACGGCTCGAGCCGCGCGCAGGGCATCGTGCGTGAGAATCGCCTCTACCACGCCGAACTCGGCATCACCATGGCGTTCCCACGGGGCTGGACGGTCGAGAACCAACGCGATCGATTGTTCGCCTACACGCGCAACAAAGACACCATCATGCAGGTGACGCTCAAAGAGGTGCCGCCGATGCAGTCACCGCGCGAGTTTTTACTCACCGAGTTGCGCGGCCAATATTTGCTCGGCGGCGAACCGATCACGGTCAACGGCATGGATGGCTACATGGTCCGCACCGCCGCGGGCTCGCCAATCGACAACGGCGCCGGCCCGGTGCGCTGGATCACCTTGTTCCGCGGTAAGAGCGCCTATCTCTTTGCGGGTGCGAGCCGCGCTTCGCGCGCCGGCGTGCCCGAGGCGGACGGCTTGTTCCAATCGGCGGCGAGCACGTTGCGCGCCTTGAAGCCGTCCGAATATCCGCTCGCCGAACCCTATCGCCTCAAGATTTTGACCGCCGCTGCCGATACTCGTCTCGAGGACCACGCAGCCGACGTGCCGCTCGAGAAATTCCAGAAGGAAGAACTGCTGTTGCTCAACGGGCTGTACCCTGACCGTAAGCTGCAGTCGGGAAATCTCTACAAGGTGGTCGAGTGAGCAAATTGCCGCAGAATTTTTATTGATTCCGTCACTCCGGCGTGTCACCTTAAACTTACATCGTGGCGCTCCCGCCACGCCTTTCAACCGACCATCCGACGATCATGGCCAACAAGAAATTCGAGCTGCTAGATCCCGCCACCGGCAAAAAGTCCGAACTTCCCGTTCGTTCAGGAACCATCGGCCCCGACGTCATCGACATCGCCGCCGTCACCAAAGATCACGGTGCGTTCACCTTCGACCCGGGCTTCATGGCGACTGCCAGCACCGAGAGCAAGATCACCTACATCGACGGCGATGCCGGTGTGCTGCTCTATCGCGGCTATCCGATCGATCAGCTCGCGGCTAAAAGTTCGTTCCTCGAGGTCGCCTATCTTTTGCTGAATGGCGATCTGCCGGATGCGAAACAGCTCACCGAATTCACGGTGAACATTCAGCGCCACACGATGATCAACGAGTCGTTGCTGCGGATGTACAACGGTTTCCGTTACGACGCGCACCCGATGGCCATGGTGAGTGCGATCGTCGCGTCGATGTCCGCGTTCTACCACGACTCGATGGACATCAATAATCCGCGACACCGCGAAATTTTCGCGCATCGCATCATCGCCAAAATTCCGACCATCGCTGCTGCCGCGTACAAAAACGCCCTCGGCCAGCCCTTTATTTACCCGCGCAACGATCTCGGCTACTGCGCGAATTTGCTACACATGTTTTATGCCGTGCCCTGCGAGCCCTATCACGTCGATCCGCTCGCCGCAGAAGCACTCGACCTGTTGCTCATCCTGCACGCTGACCACGAGCAAAATGCGAGCACCTCGACGGTGCGTCTCGCCGGCTCGACTGGCGCGAACCCCTATGCGGCGATTTCCGCGGGTGTTTCGGCGCTGTGGGGCCCGGCGCACGGTGGTGCGAACGAAGCCGTACTCGATATGCTCGAAGAGATCGGCACGGTCGACAACATTCCGAAGTTCATCTCGCAAGTGAAGGACAAAGCGAGCAACGTGCGCCTGATGGGCTTCGGTCACCGCGTCTACAAAAATTTCGATCCGCGCGCCAAGATCATCCGCGACATGTGCCACAAAGTGCTCGCGCGCATGGGCCGCGCCGACAATCCCTTGCTCGAACTCGCGCAGCGCCTCGAAGAAATCGCACTCAGCGACGACTACTTTATCTCGCGCAAGCTCTATCCGAACGTCGACTTCTACTCCGGCATCATCTACAGCGCACTCGGTATCCCGCGCTCGATGTTCACCGTGATGTTCGCGATCGCGCGCACCGCGGGCTGGGTGTCGCATTGGCAGGAAATGATCTCCGATCCGCACATGAAGATCGGTCGTCCGCGCCAACTCTACACCGGTCCGGTCAAGCGCGATTACGTCGAAATCGGCAAGCGCTGAGTTCCGCCGCTCAGTCGGCTTCGAGTAACGCCTCGACTTCCTCGAGCGCGGCGCGACGCATCGGCTTGCCATCGACGGGGCTCACCGGCGATTGCCGAATGCCGTCGATGCCGAACACCACGAGCTCGATCGGTTGATCGTCGATCGTCAGTCGTAACGCGGGCTGGTTCACCACCCGTTCGGCGTTGAGGCGCACGCGACGCTCGCCCACTTCGTGCGGCACGCCTTGATCCATGAGCGCGAGCGTCACTGCCTCGGCGCGATCGGCGAACACGTGCAGCAATACGTCGTCGTGCTCGGTCGCGGTGCCGTGTAACACCGGGCCCACGAGTCGCGGCTGAAATTTTTGCAGGCGACGCATGATTTCGGCGGCGACCTGACGCTGCGCGTAGAGCGACTCGACGTGCTCTTCGCCACCGAACAATCTTTGATATTCACGCAACGCCTCTTCGATCTCGGTGTTCCGCGGTAACACCGAGCCGTCGACCACGCCGAAACGTTCGGCCGCCTTGCGCTTTGCGAACAGGAAATCGCGAATGCCGTGCTCGGCCATCACGCGCGCGGCTTCCTGCGCGAGCGCGCGGCGCAGATGTTCGGCGCGGGGTGGCAACTTCTTCATCACCTCATCTCAAAATAAAGGCTCGTCTTTGGTCGCCGGTACGTCGGGGCGCGGTCGAGTGGGCGCGCTGGCAGGCGGTGGACTGACCCC
>RGUL01000009.1 GCA_010027845.1 Gammaproteobacteria bacterium | reverse complement strand
GCAGGGCTCGAAACGGCCGGCGTGCCGCACGGCGAAGTTCGCTCTTTCGCAGCACCGCGACGACTCGCGGTGTCGATCGAAGCGCTTGCTGAGAATCAACCCGATCAACGACTCAAGCGTCGCGGACCACCGCTCAACGCAGCGTTCGACAAACAAGGCGCGCCGACGCGCGCGGCGACGGCGTTCGCGGAAAGCTGTGGGGTCGCGCTCGACGCACTCGGTCGCATCACCGAAGGCAAGGGCGAATTTTTGTATTTCGAAGGCACCAAGCCCGGCGCGCCGACGGTGACACTATTGCCCGCGATCGTGCAAGCCGCACTCGATGCGCTGCCGATTCCAAAGCGCATGCGTTGGGGTGCGAGCAATGCCGAATTTGTCCGCCCGGTGCATTGGCTGACCTTGCGCTTCGGCGCCGACGTCGTGCCGGCGCGTTTGCTCGACACCGATGCGGGTGGCACGACCCGCGGCCATCGCTTTCATGCGCCGCAAGAAATCGCTCTCGCGACCCCCGCCGCCTACGCCGACACGTTGCGCACGCAAGGTCACGTGATCGCCAACTTTGCCGAGCGACGCGCCCGCATCCTCGAACAGGTGAGCGCCAAAGCAGCCGAACTCGGTGGCCGCGTCGTGCACGACGAGGCATTGCTAGACGAAGTCACCGCGCTCGTCGAATGGCCGGTCGCGGTCGAGGGCCGCTTCGAAGAACGTTTTCTCGCACTGCCGCGCGAAGTTTTGATCTCCACGCTACAAGAACACCAACGCTATTTTCCGGTCGAAGATTCATCGGGCGCGTTGACGTCATGGTTCATCACCGTGAGCAACATCGCGAGTCGTGATCCGTTGCGCGTGCGCGAAGGCAACGAGCGCGTCGTGCGGCCGCGTCTGTCGGACGCTGCGTTCTTCCACGATCAAGATCGTCGACAACCGCTCGCCGCGCGGCGCGCAGCGCTCGATGCCGTTACCTTCCAAGCCAAGCTCGGCTCGATCGGCGACAAAGTTCGCCGCACACAGCAACTGGCCACGCACATTGCGACGCTGCTCGGGACGAACGTCGAGCACGCTGCGCGCGCCGCCGAACTCTGCAAATGCGATTTGTTGAGCGCGATGGTCGGCGAATTTCCCGAATTGCAGGGCATCATGGGCACGTACTACGCGCTCGCCGACGGCGAGGCCGCGGAAGTCGCTACCGCAATCGGCGAACATTATTTACCGCGCGGTGCGGGCGACGATTTACCGAGGACGCAGACCGGCAATGTGATCGCGCTCGCCGATAAGCTCGACACACTCGCCGGAATCTTCGCCACCGGTCAAAAGCCTAGCGGTAACAAAGATCCGTTCGGCCTGCGACGCGCCGCCATCGGCGTGCTGCGTATCGTGCTCGAGCAACGCCTCGATCTCGATCTCGGCGAATTGGCTTCGCGAGCCGTCGCCGCGCAGCCCGTGCAGTCCGCCGACACGGCACGTGAAGTGCTCGACTACGTCATGGAGCGCGCGCGTGCGCACTATGACGATGCGGGCTACGCGGCTGAAATTTTCGATGCCGTGCACGCGACCGGTGTGTCGCGGCCGCTAGACTTCGATGCGCGGATGCAAGCGATCGCCGCGTTCCGCCAGTTGCCGGAGGCCGAAAGTCTCGCCGCGGCCAACAAACGTATCGCGAATATCCTGCGGAAGTCGGCCGAGCACTCGAACGCTGCAGTCGATGCGCAAAAGCTCGTCGAGCCCGCCGAGCGTGCCTTGCATGCGGCGCTGGTCGCGCTCATGCCGGCGGTCGGCGATGCGTTAGCCGCGCGACGCTACGATCGCGCGCTCGGTCAACTCGCGACGCTACGCCCGACCATCGATGCGTTCTTCGCCGACGTGATGGTGAACGCCGAAGACGTATCGCTGCGCAATAATCGGCTCGCGCTAGTCGCCGCCGTGCGCACTGCGTTCGCGGGTGTCGCCGATCTCTCGCGCCTGCCGGGTTGATGCTCGCACTACGATCGACGCTTTTCACCGCGTTGATGATCGCGTGGACGCTCGTCTATGCGGCGTTCTTCGTCCTGATCGGTGGTTTCTTGAGCGTGCCGGCCCGGTTCGCCGTGATCCGGTTCTATGCGCGTCGCATGCTCGATATGCTGCGAATTCTTTGTGGATTAACGCACGTGGTCGAAGGGCTCGAGAACATTCCGAGCGAGCCGCACGTCGCGCTTTGGAAGCACAGCTCGGCCTGGGAGACATTCGCGCAATTTTTGATCGGGCCACCGAAAGTATTGGTTTTGAAGCGCGAATTGATGTTCATCCCGTTCGTCGGTTTCGGTCTCGCGTTGCTACGCTCGATCCCGATCGATCGCGGCGCGCGCGGCACAGCGGTTAATCAAGTCGTGGAGCGCGGTTCGGCGCGACTCGCCGAAGGTTTGTCGGTGTTGGTATTCCCGGAAGGAACGCGCGTCGGTGTCACCGAGACCCGACGCTATGGTGTGAGCGGTGCGCTGCTCGCGGCGCGCACCGGCTGCAAGGTCGTGCCGATCGCGCACGACGCGGGCTATTACTGGCCGAGACGTGGGCTGTTAAAAAAACCCGGCGTCATTCGCGTGCGCATCGGCGCGCCGATCGATGCCACGGGTCGCGATCCGCGCGAGCTCAACGAGCAAGTCCAAGCGTGGATCGAAGCGGCGATCGCCGAGATGCGGCGCTAGGCGCCGAGATCGAGCGTGCGACCGAGATTCAAGCGTTCCGCCTCGCGCAATGCGCGTAATCCGGCTGCGAGATCTTGAGTGGTAACGCCCAAAGATTTGTAGATCGTGATTTCACGATCGGTGCCACGGCCCGCCCGATCACCGTTCAACACCTCGCCGATCTCACCGGCGACGTGATCGGCATCGACGACGCCCGCGGCGATCGCGTTGCGTAACTCACCGGCTTGCGCGAGCGCAGCGTCCCGATAGTCGACGAAAAATTTACCGCGACGCACGGTTTCGACGTCGACCTCGGCCGTAGTCGGGATCGCCGAGCCGACGAGATTCAGATGCAGCCCCGGTGGTAACCAAGCACCGTTCACGAACGGCTCTTTGGCGGACGTCACGGTGCAGGCGACATCCGCCGCAGCGAATGCGGTCGCCAGATCGTCGACCGCGACGACGGTCGGCGCATGCGGCAATTTCGCCGCTGCGAGACGGGCGACCAGCTTCGCGGCATGCGCGGGATTGCGCCCCCACACGCCGATGGATTCGAACGCACGCACGTGAGCGAGTGCGCGCGCGTGATACCACGCTTCCTCGCCCGTCCCGACGATCAACAATCGCTTGGCATCCGCGCGTGCGAGCACGTCGGTGGCGAGTGCGGTGGTCGACGCCGTGCGGATGGCGGTGAGCGTGCCGCCTTCGAGCAAACCCAGCGGTAAGCCGGTCGTCGCATCGAACAACAACACCACACCGACGTGCGAGCCGTGCGGATCGTCCGCCGCGCGCTCGAATTTGCTGACGATCTTCACGCCGAAACATTCGCCGTCACCACCGATGTAACCCGGCATCAATCCGAGCTTGCCCGGATGCCCGGGCACCGGCATGAATTGGCGCAGCGGCAACACGCATTCGCGATGCGAAGTCGCGCGCATGGCGCGGCGCATTTCCTCGATGCAAACGTCGAACGGCAGCAGCCGTTCGAGATCGGAGTGGGTGAGTACCTGCACGTGGCGCGCGGTCGGCGACGGGGCGTCAGCTGCGCGGCGGGACGAAACGCATGCGTTGCTGCACTTCGGCGACGTCGTCGGGGCGCGGGAACGGCGCGGGCATCGCCTCGCCGGGCTTGCGCACACGACCGATTGCTTCGAACCAGTCTTCGAGACCCGGCGGCATGAACACCCAAAAGAGTTTCATGTCGACGCTGCCGGTGTTGTCGATGCGGTGGCGGGCATAGCGACCGAACAGCACCGCAGAGCCCGGTTCGAGCGGCGTCGTCTCGCCTTCGATCGTCACGGTACCGGTGCCTTCGTAGACGAACACGAGTTCGTGATTTTGTTGGTGACCGTGCTCGCGAATGTGGCAGCCCGGCGGCAACAATTGGATGCCCGAAGAAAAACCGTCGTAGGGCGTATTCTGCGGCGAAAATTTCACGGTAACGTAGCCGCGTGAGGGCAACGGCTGCCAAAGCGAGCGACCGTCTTCGGGGCCGCTCACCAGCGCGTGAGGCGCGTTGAAATCACTCATCGACGCATGCTCCGCAAGAACTCGGCGATCGCCGCATTGTAGGCGTCGGTAACGGTCAGCGGGCAAAAATGCCCGCCGCGCTCGAGCAGATGCAACCGCGCACCCGGGATGCGCGCGGCCAGTTCTTCGGAGAGCGTCGGCGGCGTGAGTTGATCGTCTCGTGCACCGATCACGAAGGTCGGTACACGGATGTCGGCGAGCCGATGCCGCAAATCGTGACGCATCACGGCGTTCAAACGACCGAGTTCAATTTCGAGGCCGGGGAACTCGGCGAGACGATCTTTGAAAAAGCGCTCGGTGTCGGTGAACGTAGTGCCGAGGTGCCAGGTCGGCGTCGCGAGCAAAGTGCCGACCATTAAATAATCGAGCGGACCGCAATTGATCAAAACGTTGCGGCGGGTGTGGAAGGTTTGTAGGAAGAGCGGCGTCGGCCCACCCCAGCTCGCACTCAACACCAAAGATTTGAGGCGGTGCGGTGCTTCGAGTGCGATGTGCTGCCCAATCGCGCCACCGGTCGAGTGGCCGACGAGATGTGCGGCATCGATCTGCAGCGCGTCCATCAAGCGCAGCACGTCTGCGGCGAGCTCGTGCGCGCCGGAAATCAGCGGCCCTGGCCCGGAGCGGCCGACGCCGCGGTGATCGTGCAGCACGACGCGATGCGTTTCGGCGAGCGCACCGACTTGTGCGCGCCAGAATTTACCGCTGCCACCGAGTCCCGCGACCAGTAGCAACGGTTCACCGTCGCCGTATTCTTCGACGTACAGTTCGGCGTGGCCGATCGAGACACGACGCCCTTTGACGAGTTCATCCATACCGAAATTCAATCAAAGGGCTACGAACTCGAGCCAATACATTCGATCCCGCGTGCCATGCGCCTGCCTTATGGCAGGCCGCACCGATTCGATTGTCGCCCTCTGCCCACCGTTGGTTGAATGCACGCCATCAGCCTTTCTTTTGGAACCGACATGGCCCTCAATCGCTCACCGCTCGAACCGATCACTCAAGAGCACATCGACACCTACCGCCGCGACGGGGTGGTCTGCCTGCGTCGCGTCTGCAACGCCGAATGGATCGAGCGGCTGCTGCCGCTCGCCAAGCGACTCGCCGCGAATAAAGAAGATTTCGGTTTGCTGCCGAGCTATCCCGGCCGCTACATGTCGCGCACCATCGCCGAGTTCCGCGAACTCGCCTTCGAATCACCGCTCGCCGAAGCGGCCTGCCGGGTGATGGAATCGAAAGAGGCGCGCTTTTTCTTCGACGAAATCTTCGCCAAGCCACCGTGCTCTGAAGAAAAAACCATTTGGCACACCGACCGCATGGGCTGGCCGGTCAGCGGCAAGATGGTGCCGTCGCTGTGGATGCCGCTCACGAAAGTGACCAAGGCGAATTGTCTTGAGGTGCTCGCCGGCACGCACGAAGAAGACGTGCGCTATTGGCTGTTCTCGCCGAACGCCCGCAAAATGATCAAGCCGCCCGATCGAGTGCCGCACGTCGATTGCGAACCGTGGCGTAAAGATCCGAGCAAGCGCTTCCTCACTTGGGACATGGAGCCGGGCGATCTTTTGATCGTGCATCCGTGGACGCTGCATTATTCCGGCGGCAATCCGAACGACGATTGGCGGATCGCGGTGTCGGTCCGCATCTTCGGCGACGACATTCGCTGGGATCCGCGCCCCGATTGCGTGAATCTCGCCGGCGTCAGCTTCGACGAAATGGTGCAAGGTGAACGCCCCGAGGGGCCGCTGTTCCCACTCGTTTGGTCGGCCGATGGTCGACGCGATTCGACCGAAGACTATCCGCGCGGCTTCGCGACGCGTTGGAAGCGCGAACGCAAATCGGACGTCAACGAGTATGATGTGTTCGCGAAAAGTCTCGCCGCCGCCCGTGCAGAGGAACGACGCGCATGAATCGTGGCCACATCGGTGTTTTGCCGCGCGCTCCGCGACTCGAGGACGACAGCTACCTCGATTTCATGGAGACGCTGCGCAACTTCAACACGCGCACGCTGTTCGCGAAAATTTTGCCGCTGACGTTCGACCCGCAAGGCGAGTCGAGCGCAGCGATTCGGAGTTGGAAGCGCTTGATGCGCAGCCAACAACAACAAACCTGGCAAAAAGTGCTCGATCGCTATGCGAGCGAGCGCGGTCGCTGGGAAGCCGAGCTCGATGCAGCCGAGAAAAACCGTCCCGGTCGCTTGCACTACGACCCGGCCTTTCAAGTGCCGCGCTACGCGGCGCTCGACATTCATTTGCAACCGGGCGGCTACGTCAACGACACGCTCGCCGGCTACGTGTTCCACCACGGTACGAAAGTTTTTTATCAGGGCGAGAACGATCAGGACGAGTTGCATCATCAAGTCGCTTCGTTCGTCGCACCACCCGCGGATGGCAACATCACGCGCATCCTCGATCTCGGCTGCTCAATCGGCCAAGGCACGACGGCGCTCAAGCAGCGCTTCCCGCAAGCCGAAGTCACCGGTCTGGACGTTGGTCTGCCGATGGTGCGGTACGCCCATAAGCGTGCCGTCGATCTCGACGTCGACGTGCACTTCCGTCACGGCCTCGCCGAAGACACGCAACTGCCGTCCGGTTCGTTCGACGCGATTCTTTGTTACATCCTGTTCCACGAAGTGCCCGAACGGCTGTTCCCAGTGATCCTGCGCGAAATTCACCGCTTGTTGCGTCCGGGTGGCACGCTCACCGTCGTCGATGCACCGAATAACAAAAATTTACCGGCACCGAATCGCTTTTGGCTCAAGTTCGACTCGGCCTACAATTGCGAACCGTATTCACCGGCGTTCGTCGCCAGCGATTTTCGCGGACTCATCGAAGCGGCGGGTTTAACAGTCACCCACGTCGGTCCGACGCCGACCTTCCTGCATCTCACCACGGCCGTCAAAACCGCGCCGTGACCGACCGGTCGTGAGGAATGTCGACGACCGCTGACGCGCTCGATGCTTGTCGTGCTCTGCTCGGTGGCGATCGCGTCATCGTCACCGATCAAGCGCGCACGCTCGCCGCGCAAGACGTCTATCGCAGCGGCGCGCTGCCGCTCGCGGTGCTGCGGCCGCGCAGCACGGCCGACGTCGTCGCGATCGTGCGCACCGCACGCGAGGCGCGCATCGCGCTGCACGTTCGTGGCGGCGGAATGTCGTACACCGACGCCTGCACGCCGCGTGATCTGCAGTCGTTGGTGCTCGATCTGCGCGACCTCAATCGGATCCGCGATCTTTCAGTGCAAGATCACATCGTCACCGCCGAAGCAGGCGGCACTTGGGCAGCGCTCGACGAAGCGCTCGCACCGCACGGCTTGCGCGCGAAATTTTGGGGGCCGATGTCGGGTGCGGTCGCGACGCTCGGCGGCGGCTTTTCCCAAGGCGCAGCGACCTTCGGCTCGGCTCGGCACGGCAGCTCGGCGAGCACCGCGCTCGGTTTCGAAGTAGTGCTCGGCGACGGCCGCGTACTCGATACCGCACGCAGCGCCAGCACGCAACGCGATGGATTTTTTAGACCTTACGGCCCCGACCTCACGGGTCTTTTCACCGGTGATGCGGGTGCGCTCGGCATCAAAACCGCCGTGACTTTGCAGCTCGAACGTCGACCCGGTACCAAAGGTTCGTTGTCGTTCGCTTTCGACGATTTTCGCAACCTGCGCGCGGGTGTGTCGCGGCTCGCGCGCGAGGGGCTCGCGACCGAAATCTTCGGTGTCGAAACCGCTTTGGCGAAACTCGCGGCGGGCGAGGCGGCTTTGGCGCAGGACGCCGCTGCGTTGTGGCGCGTGATGCGCGCGCAGGGGTCGCCGCTCGCGGCCGTGCGGCAAGGCTGGCGCGTCGCTCGTGCCGGACGCGGCTTCCTCAGCGGATCGCACTATCTCGCCAATGTATTGTGCGAGGCGCGCGACGCACGTCGGTTATCGCAGACGCTCGCCGACGTGCGCGGAGTGCTCGCGCCGTTCGGTGTCGAAGTGGCGAACACCATGGCAGCAGTCGTGCAATCGGCGCCCTTTCCACCGCCGATGGTGGTCGGACCGCAAGGCATGCGATTGTTGCCCTTGCACGTGATCCTGCCGCATTCGGGGGTCGACGCCTTTCACGAAGCATTCGAGGTGTTGCGGAATGCGGAACAACAAAACCTCGCCAAACATCGCGCGCATCTGTTCGTGGTTTTCGCCGGTACCGGTGAATCGACCTTACTCTACGAGCCCGTAATCTATTGGCACGACGAATGGTTGCCGCTGCACCACGAAACTCTGCCGGAGTCGATGCGCTCGGTACTGCAACCCGGCGCGCCAAACCTCGAGGGTCGTGCGTACGTCGAATCGCTGCGCGTGCGCTTGATCGAGCTCATGCATGCGCACGGCGGCGCACATCTACAAATCGGTCGCGCCTATCCTTACTTGCGTGATCGCTCCGCGCCGTTCGTCGATCTCGTGCGCGCGCTCAAGCGAGCCACCGATCCCGACGACCTCGTGAACCCCGGAGCGCTCGGTTTGTGATCGCCATCGTCGGCGCCGGCATCGGCGGGCTCGCCGCAGGCATCGCGCTGCATCGCGCCGGTTACGCCGTCGAAATATTCGAGCAAGCCGCTGCGATCGGCGAAGTCGGTGCCGGGCTATCTTTGACGCCGAATGCGATGAAAGCGCTCGCCTGGCTGGGCGTCGAGCCTGCCGTACGTCCTCTCGCGGACGAGCCGCCACAGCAAATCACGCGGCACTACGCGAGCGGCGAGCTTTTGGTGAGCTTCGATCGCAGCGACACCGTGGCGCGCTGGGGCGCGCCCTACCTACAAATTCATCGCGCCGATCTGCACGCCGTGCTGTTGCGACATTTCATCACACACTGCGCCGGCAAGGTGCACACCGGTCGACGGCTGATTTCTTTGAAAGATCGCCCCGAGAATGCGGAGTTGTCGTTCGCATCGGGCGAAACGTGGTACGCGCAAGCGGTGATCGGTGCCGATGGTCTCAAGTCGGTCGTACGTCGCGCATTGTTCGGTGACGACGCACCGCGTTTCGAGCGCTTCGTCGCGTGGCGCGGCCTCGTGCCGCGCGAGCGACTCGGTGCGCTGGAGTTGTCGCCGGGGTCCGCGGTGTTCGCGGGCCCCGGAAGGTTGTTCGTCCGTTATCCCGTGCGGCATGGTGCGTTGATGAATTTCGTCGCATTCGCGCGCGTCGAAACTTGGGCGGGGGAAAGTTGGTCGCAGACCGGTGAGGTCGCCGAACCACGCGCCGTGCTCGCCGATTTTCATCCCGAAGTGCATGCGATTCTCGATGCAGCACCCGGTGGGCGCTGTCACAAATGGGGCTTGTTCGCGCGCGATCCGCTGCCGAGTTGGACGCGCGGCGTGGCGACGCTACTCGGCGATGCGGCACATCCGATGTTGCCCTGGTTCGGCCAAGGCGCCGCGTCCGCACTCGAAGATGCCGTGGTGCTCGGCCGCTGCCTGCTCGCGAACGGCCCGAACGAAACGATCGACGCGGGCTTCCGCAACTTCGAACGCGCACGCTTGCCGCGCGTGACCATGCTGCAGCGCGAGTCCGCCGCGGGCGGCGAACGCCTCGTCGGCATGCGACCGGAAATGTTGAGTAATGCGAGCGTCGTCAACGAAGACTCGCTCGGAATCTTCGCCTACGATCCGGTCTGCGCCTCGCTGACGAACTGAGCGCAAACTTTCCGATACTCAGCGAGCACGTGCTGCATCGCCGGTCGACCCGCCGCACCTTTGCGATAGATGAGGCCGGCTTGGCGTTCGATTACGTTGCCGGGCAAAGAAATCTGCCGGATCTCGCCCTCACGCACCTGCTCGCGCACCACGTGCTCCGGCAACATACTCAAAAATCGACCCGATTCGACCAAGTGCCGCATCAGGTTGAACGAGTTGGTACGGAATACATCGCGCGGCGCGGGTAATCCCTCTGCGCCGAAATATTTTTCGAAGGTGTCGGTGGCGTGCGGTTGGTCGGCGATCACCCAGCGATGTTCGACGAGATCGGCGCGTGCGACCTCACGACGCTTCGCGAGTGGGTGCGCGCGGCCGGCGACCACGTGCGAGCGTACGGTCATCAAAGGTTCGATGACGAAATCCGCCGAAGCTGGGAATTGCGGGAAATTCGAGAAAATCACGTCGAGCCGCCCGTCGAGCATGCGACGCACTAAATCTTCGAAGAAGGCATCGGTGACCACGACCGCGAGACGCGGAAATTGCTGGGCGAGATTTTCGGCCACCTGCGCGGTGATGTCGGTGGAGAACATGACCGCGACGCCGATGTGCACCATCCCGGTGACGCCGCGCTCGAATTCGCGCACCTCGCGCGTCAAACGCTGGCAAGCGTTCAGCACCACCTGCGCATGATGATAAAGCGAGACACCGGCTTCCGTCGGCGACACGCCGCGCGGTTTGCGTTCGAGCAGCTCGACGCCTAGCAGTTCTTCCAGATTTTTGATGCTGCGGGTGAGCGCCGGTTGACTGATCGCGACACGCTCGGCGGCACGCGACAAATTGCCGGTGTCGACCACGGCGACGAAATGACGGAGTTGGCGCAGTTCCATGGCGTCCCGATTGCGAGTGTGCTGGCGGCCCGTGGGGCGCCGCGCGAATTGCGATGCGGCGGATGCATGGATTGTGCCCCGGAACGTCAGCACTTGGCTACGCTGCAGATTACGATGCATCGATGCAGACGTGGGATTACATCATCGTCGGTGCAGGCTCGGCGGGCTGCGTGCTCGCGAATCGCTTGTCGGCCGATCCGGCCAAACGCGTGTTGTTGCTCGAGGCCGGTCCGTCCGATCGATCACCGTATATCCACGTACCCGCCGCGCTGATCAAGGCGGTCGGTAATCCGCGTTTCGATTGGTGTCTGCTCGCCGAGCCCGACCCGACGCGGTACGACAAAGTCGATCTATGGCCGGCGGGCCGCACGCTCGGCGGCTCGAGTTCCATCAACGGTATGTTGTACGTGCGCGGTGCACGCGAAGACTTCGACGAGTGGGCGATGCTCGGTAATCGAGGCTGGAGCTTCGACGACGTATTGCCGGCGTTCAAGCGTATCGAGACCACGCGCTTCGGTCACGACACGCTGCGGGGTCGCGACGGTCCGATGCACGTACAAGAATTGCGCACCACGCACGAACTCGGTGGCGTGTTTTTGCGTGCCGGCGAGCAATGCGGCGCGGCGTTCAACGAAGATTACAACGGTGCGACGCAAGAAGGCGTCGCCCGACCACAAGTCACGCAACGCGACGGCTGGCGCTGGAGTAGTGCGCGAGCGTTTCTCGACCCCGCACGCTCGCGCGCGAATCTACGCATCGAAACGAACCGCAGCGTGCATCGCGTCGAATTCGACGGTGTGCGCTGCACCGGCGTGCGCTTGCACGCCGTAGCGGGCGATGGCGCCGACGGCGAGCACGCGTTGCGGCGCCTCGCGCCGGGTGGCGAAGTGATCCTCGCCGCAGGGTCGCTGGGCTCACCAAAAATTTTGATGCACTCGGGGATCGGCGACCCGGATATGTTGCGATCGTTCGACCTACCGGTGCGCGTGGCACGGACGGCGGTCGGAGCGAACCTACAAGAGCACCCGAATTCTTTGGTGTGCGCCAGCGTCAACGTGCGCACCTTCAACATGGACGCGACGCCGTGGCGCATGTTCCGTAATGCGGTGCGTTGGCTGTTTACCGGTCGTGGACCCGCATCGAGCCCGTATCCGCACGCCGTGGCGTTTTTGCGCTCCGCGCCCGACGAGCCACGCCCCGACCTACAATTTTTGTTCGGGCCGTTCGCGTTTTCGTTCGACGAACGCGGCATCCTGCCGTATCTCGGGCCGGCGGTTTCGATCGTCGTGAACACGTGTCGGCCGCGTGGCCGCGGCCGTGTGTCCTTACGCACGGCCGATCCGCTCGCACCGGTGCGCATCGAACATTCGATGCTCGCCGACGCCGACGATCTGCGCCGGCAAATCGCCGGCTGCCGACTGGCCCGCCGCCTGTTGCAGGCACCGGCGTTCGCGCCCTATGCCACCTGCGAATATTTGCCGGGCCCGCAAGCCGACGACGATGCAGCGTGGATCGAACACATTCGTCGCACGAGTTTTCTCGGCTACCATCCGGTCGGCACCTGCCGGATGGGCAGCGACGCCGACGCGGTCGTCACGCCCGAGCTCGCCGTACGCGGGGTCGAAGGTTTGCGGGTCGCGGACGCATCGGTGATGCCGCGTCTCGTATCGGCCAACACCAATGCCGCAACGTTGATGATCGGCGAACGTGCAGCGGAGTTTTTGACGCGGAGATGAGCATGCAAGACGAGGCGCACGATCGCGAGCGATGGCCCGCCGAAGCCTACGGCTGGTACGTCGTGTTCGTGATGTGTTTGTGCAGCATCGTCGCGTTCGTCGATCGGCAAATCATCAACCTACTGGTCGAAGACATCAAAACCGACCTGCAAGTCACCGATACGCAGATCGGCTTGCTGCAAGGTTTAGCGTTCGCGTTGTTCTACGCTTTCGCGGCGATTCCGCTCGGTCGACTCGCCGACACCGGCAATCGCCGAATCATCATCACCATCGGTATCGCGGTGTGGACCGCCGCGGCGGCGGCCTGCGGTCTCGCCCGCTCGTTCGTGCAGTTGTTCGTCGCCCGCACGGTCGTCGGCGTCGGCGAAGCGACGCTCACGCCGTCGGGTTTTTCCATGCTCGCCGACTATTTCCGTCCGGCTCGATTATCTTTGCCGCTCGCGGTGATGACCGGCTCGAGTTTCTTCGGCTCGGGAATCGCGTTGTTGATCGGCGGCTATGTGATCGCACAACTCGGCCGATTCGAGGTGGTGACGCTGCCGCTGCTCGGAGTGATCGCGCCTTGGAAAGCGGCGTTCATCATCGGCGCCCTGCCGGGCTTGTTCGCGACGCTGCTGTTCTTCTTCACGGTGCGCGAGCCGGAAAGACGCGGCAGTCGCGCGGACGTCGCACAGCAAAATCCGCCGCTGCGCGAAGTGGTCGGTTTCATGGTGCAGCATCGCGGCGTGTTCGGTGCGGTGTTCCTCGGTGTGTCGGTGCTGGCGGCCGTGCAGTTTTGTCTCGGTGCGTGGGTGCCCGCACACTTCATTCGCAATCTCGGCTGGACGGCCCCCGAAATCGGTTATGCGTATGGTTTGATATTTCTCTTCTGCGGCACCGGCGGCGTGATTAGCGGTGGTTGGTTCGCCGATCGTCTGCTCGCGCGCGGCCAGCTCGATGCGCATTTGCGCGTGGTGCGTCTGTCGGCGCTACTCGCCTTGCCCTTCGTGCTCGCCTTTCCGGCGATGAGCAGCGGTGGCGCAGCGGTGGCACTACTCGCGCCGGCGGTATTTTTCGGCACCATGGCCTTCGGCGCCGGCCCGTCGCTGATCCCGGTGATTTGCCCGCCGCGGATGCGTGGGCTGTTGATCGCGATCTATCTTTTGATCGCCAATATCGTCGGTCAAGCAGGCGGCCCGATCATCGTCGCGCTGTTCACCGATCGCGTGTTCGGCGCACCCGAGCTCGTGCGCTATTCTTTGATGGTGGCCCCGTCGGCGCTGCTGTTACTCGGTGCGGCACTGGTGACGATGGGCTTCAAAGGTTTACGCGAGTTTCGCGCGTGAGTCAGTCGGCCGAATACGCACGCTGGCGTAACGATCCGGAAAATTATTGGCTCGACGCCGCGCATGCGATCAGCTGGGAGCGACGGCCGCAAATCGCTTGTGATCACGCGGCACGACCGGCGGCGCGTTGGTTTCCGGACGGCGTCACCAACGCCTGCTTCAACGCCGTCGATCGTCACGTCGAGTCGGGCTACGGTGAACAGGCGGCTCTCGTTTACGTGAGCGCGATGACCGGCGAGGAGCGCAGCATCGACTACGCCACGTTGCAACGCGAGGTCGCGCAACTCGCTGGCGCGTTGCGGCGGCTCGGTGTCGTCGCAGGCGATCGCGTCGTGATCTACATGCCGATGGTGCCCGAGGCGGTGTTCGCGATGCTCGCCTGCGCGCGACTCGGCGCGATCCATTCGGTGGTGTTCGGTGGCTTCGCGGCGCGCGAGCTCGCCGTGCGCATCGACGATGCGACGCCAAAAGTGGTGCTGTCAGCCTCCTGCGGACTCGAACCCGGACGCGTAATCGACTATCACTCGCTGCTCGATCGCGCGCTTGCACTCGCAACGCACGCGCCGGCGCACTGCGTCGTACTGCAAAGACCGCAATCACGCGCGCAGCTGATCGCGGGCCGCGACCTCGATTGGCAAGAATTTTTGCAGGGTGCGGACGCGGCCGAGTGCGTGCCGATGCCGGCTACCGCACCGCTCTATATTCTTTACACCTCCGGCACCACCGGCAAACCGAAAGGCGTGGTGCGCGACACCGGTGGTTATCTCGTCGCACTCGCGTGGTCGATGCAGCACGTCTATGACGTCTCGCCCGGTGAAACTTTTTGGGCGGCGTCCGACATCGGTTGGGTGGTCGGGCATTCGTACATCGTCTACGGACCACTCGTGCAGGGTTGCACCACGCTGCTTTACGAAGGCAAACCGGTCGGTACACCGGACGCCGGCACGTATTGGCGTATCGCCGCGAAATATCGGGTCGCTGCACTGTTCACTGCGCCGACCGCGATCCGCGCCATCAAGCGCGAAGACCCGGACGGCAAGCTCATGCGCAGTGTCGAGCTCGAGAAGTTGCGCACGCTATTTTTGGCCGGCGAGCGCGCGGATCCCGACACCGTGCGTTGGGCGCAAGAAAAACTCGGCGTGCCGGTGATCGATCATTGGTGGCAAACCGAAACCGGTTGGCCGGTGGTCGCGAACTGTGTGGGGCTCGGGCTTTCGCCCGTGAAACCCGGTAGTCCGACGCTACCCGTGCCGGGTTTTGCGCTCGAAGTGCACGATGCGAGCGGCCGTATCTCCAAGCCGAACGTGCAAGGTTCACTGTTACTGAAGTTGCCGTTGCCGCCGGGTTGTTTGCCGACCTTATGGAACGACGACGCGGGTTTCGAGCGTGCGTATTTGAGTGCCCATCGCGGCTTTTACACCACGGGCGACGGTGGCTACGTCGATGCCGACGGTTACGTGTACGTGATGGGTCGAATCGACGACGTCATCAACGTCGCCGGCCATCGACTCTCGACCGGCGAACTCGAACAGGCAATCGCCGGACATTCGGCGGTCGCCGAATGCGCGGTGATCGGTGTCGCCGATTCTTTGAAAGGCACGGTGCCGGTCGGGCTCGCCGTGCTCAAAGCCGGCGTGACGATCGCACCGGAGGTCGTGGTCAAAGAACTCGTCGCGCGGGTACGCGAGGAAGTCGGTGCCGTCGCGAGCCTGCAGCGAGTGCTGATCGTCGCGCGTTTGCCCAAAACTCGCTCGGGTAAGGTTTTACGTAGCACGATGCGTGCGATCGCCGACGGCAAGCCGTACGCAGTGCCGGCGACCATCGAAGACCCGGCAACGCTAGAAGAAATCCGCGCTGCACTCGCGCGCTGAACGGCGAATCACCAGGCAGCACTCGGCTTGTGCGCGCGGATCTCCGCCTCGGTCAAGCCTTGCAATTCGTGTGGGAACACCAGCCACGCCGCCGTTTCGTGCACGAAAAAATCCGGTTGTAATTTGCTGCGGTTGCGGGAGGGTTTGTAGTAGACGGTGGCGATGCGAGTATCGGTCGGCAGTTGCGCACCGCAACGCTCGCGCAACGTGGCATGCACCGCCTCGAGACTGCGCCCCGAATCGAATACGTCGTCGACGATCAGCAAGCGATCGTCGCGCGTCAAACGCGACACGAGATAGTCGATACCGTGTACACGAACGGTTTTTTGTTGTTGATCGATGCCGGTGTAAGAGGACGTCCGGATCGCAATGTGATCGGTGACGACACCGCGGTGTTCGAGTAGTTCTTGCACTGCAATGCCGATCGGCGCACCGCCGCGCCACAACGCGGCGATGAACGTCGGTCGGAAATCGCTGGCCAACACGCGCTTGGCGAGCGCGAAGGAATCGGCGAGCAGCGCGTCGGCCGAGATGTAGAGTTTGTCGTGCAAAGTACGCTGCTCCGCCAGTACAAAAACGTATTCTAACGCCGACGACTCGAGGCGACGATCGCAGTGGTCGATTTTCGCTAGCCCCTATCATTTTTAGGAGGTCGTCATGCCAGCGATCCGCGTCGTCGTCGCCGATTCCGCCCGCGCGGAAATTTTCGAGATGGACAGTACCCACGCGCCGCTGCGGAAGCTCGCAACGCTCGCGAATCCGCATGCCGCGCGCCACGAGCGTGACATCGGTGCCGATGCGCCAGGTCGGGTGGTCAATCGCCATGGTGGTGTGCAACACACGCTCGCACCGCGGCAGCAACTCAAAAAACAAGCCACCGAAAAATTCGCGCGGCTGCTCGCCGAACGCATCACCAGCGAGACGCAGCGCGCCGAGGGAGGCGTGATGCTCGTGATCGCGCCACGATTTTTGGCACAGGTGCAGTCGTTCTTATCGCCGGCGACGAAACGTTGCATCGTCGGAGAGGTGCGCCGCAATTTGCTCGAGTCGCATCGACTGGATTTGCAACGACGTGTCGAAGCGGGGCTCGCCGCGCGCCATTGAGAGGGCCCGGCTCGCTAGCTGGTGCGGATGGCTGTCAAGGCTTGGTCGGCGTTGCCGCCTGCTCACCGACCGCCGTATGCCACTCGCGCACGCGCCAGTGCGTGACCAATCCATTTTGTACGTAAGGGTCGGCGTGCGCGAATCGCGCTGCGACCTCGGGCGTATCGCCTGCGAACAGCAGCAGCGCACCTTGCGGCTCACCGTGCTCACGCGCCGGCAGTAACGTGTCGCCGAGCGCACCGCCGAGCAGCAACTCACCGCGAGCGTGTGCGGCCCACGCGAGCGTCAAGTGCTCCTGCCGATATTGCGCGCGACGCTCGCGCCAATCGGGCGCGGTGTCGTAGATCAAAAAATAGTGCTTCATGCGCTGGTTCCTACTCGCGTAACTCGTGACGATACGGCATCGCCGGCGCGGCGCCCTGGCGGGTAACGGCGAGGCTGGCGGCCCGGATCGCATCCACGGTTGCGGCCTGTAGCGTTGCGCCGCGCGCCAGCGTGGCAGCGAGCGTACCGCAGAAACAATCGCCCGCGCCGGTGGTGTCGATGACCTCAACGGTCGGCGCTGCGTGATGCACGAACTCACGATCATCGACGACTAGTGCGCCGCGCGCGCCCAAAGTGATGATGACCGTCGACGCACCCAGCATGCGCGCGCGGTCGGCGTACGTTTTTAGCGACGCTTCGACGAGCGCGTCGGACGACGCGCAGGCGTAGTGCGCGAGTTCCGTTTCGTTGAGCACGACGAGATCGGCGAGCGCGATCAAATCGCGACCGTCGGTGAGCGCCGGCGCGGTATTGAGGATGGTGCGCGCACCGTTGCGGCGCGCTGCTTCGAGAAACGCTGCGACGGTCGCCGGCGGCGTTTCGAGTTGCGCCAGTGCGATTTTCGGCTGCAAGGTTGTGACAGCAGCGCGAACGTCGTCGGCTGTCAGTGTCGTGTTCGCGGCGCCGTGGACGACGATCGCGTTTTCGCCATCGTCGGCAACGCAAACGTAGGCGAGCCCCGTCGTCATCGCTTCGCGACTCGACAACAGCGAGCCATCGACGCCCTCGCGCGCGAGCCAACTCGCGAGCCACGCACCGTCGGCATCCGCGCCGATCGCCCCGACCATCGCCGCTCGCGCCCCCATGCGCGCAGCGGCGATCGCTTGGTTGAGACCTTTGCCGCCGGGCAGTCGCTGTAATTCTTTGCCAAGGACGGTTTCGCCCGGCGACGGCAGTCGCGCCACCCGCGCGAGCAAGTCGACGTTCAAACTACCGCAGACGAGGACGTCGAACATCGAGCCTCAGCGCAACAAGTTGCGCGTACCGGCATCGCTGTCGAGCAGGCCGGTGTCGGAATAGACCTGCAATTTTTCGCGCGTATCAGCGATGTCCATGTTGCGCATCGTCAGCTGACCGATGCGATCTTGAGGCGTGAACATACCCTCGCCTTTTTCCATCGTCAGGCGCTCTGGGTGGTAGGCGAGATGCGGACCGGTGGTATCGACGATCGACCAATCGTTACCGCGCCGCAATTCGAGCGTGACTTCGCCGGTGATCGCGTGTGCGACCCACTTACGCGCACTGTCGCGAAGCATTAAGCATTGCGGATCGAACCAGCGGCCTTGATAGAGCAAGCGGCCGATGCGTCGACCGTTATTGCGGTATTGCTCGATCGTGTCTTCGTTGTGGATCGCCGTCACGAGGCGCTCGTAGGCGATGTGCAGCAAGGCCATGCCCGGCGCTTCGTAGATGCCGCGACTTTTGGCCTCGATGATGCGATTTTCGATTTGATCGCTCGTGCCTAGGCCGTGGCGACCGCCGATGCGATTGGCCTCCTCGAAAAGCGCGAGTTCATCGTCGAAGCTGCGGCCGTCGAGTTCCACTGGTCGGCCGTCGGCGAATCGCACCCGCACGGGCTCGCGTGTGATGACGACGTCGTCACGCCAATGTGCGACGCCCATGATCGGCTGTACGATTTCGATGCCGCGGTTCAAGAATTCTAAATCTTTGGCTTCGTGCGTCGCGCCGAGCAAATTCGAATCGGTCGAATAAGCTTTTTCCGAGGTCATTTTGTAGTCGAGCCCGGCGCGCTGCAGGTATTCGGACATTTCTTTGCGGCCACCGAGTTCGGCGATGAATTGCGCATCGAGCCACGGTTTGTAAATTCGCAGCGCCGGATTCACCAGCAGTCCGTAGCGATAGAAACGCTCGATGTCGTTACCTTTGTGCGTGCTGCCATCGCCCCAGACGTGCACGTCGTCCTCGCGCATGGCGAGCACCAAGGCCGTGCCGGTGACCGCGCGACCGAGCGGTGTGGTATTGAAGTACGTTGCGCCGGCGGTGGTGACGTGGAATGCGCCGCATTGAATCGCAGCGATACCCTCGGCGACGAGTGACGCCCGACAGTCGATCAGTCGCGCGTGTTCGGCGCCGAGCTGAAGTGCGCGTTGCGGAATGGCGTCGTAGTCGCTCTCATCGGGTTGACCGAGATTGGCAGTGTAGGCGCACGGGCGCGCGCCGTTCGCACGCATCCAATGCACGGCGGCACTGGTGTCGAGTCCGCCCGAGAACGCGATGCCGACCCGTTGGTCGCGCGGCAAAGATTGCAGGATCGTGGCGTTCATCGGCGAGTTTCGTCCGGTGGTGGGGTGAGTTCGTCGAGGTCGCAAGCTTCGCGGCGCGCGCCGGGCAAATCGGTGAGTGCACCGAAACCAGCGGCACGCGCCCGCGCGAAATCTTGCGCGTCGATCGAAAATATTGCGATCTTGCCGTCACCGGCGCCGCACATCGCCGGATGCATGCGGCCGTCGCGTCCGCAGGTCGTCACGCGCACGCGGACTTTTGCTGCTTCGAGTTGGGCACGGAGTTGCGCGGCGGTTTTGCCACCACCCTCGCATTGCTTAGAGCCTAGCGATCGGTAGACCTCGACGGGCGTAGTCGCCGCCGTTACGCCGGCGCAACCGGCGCTCGCCAGCGCGAGGCCGAGCAACGCGGCGACACCGGAGGCGGCGAGTTTGATCGATGTAGCGCGCATGGCGGCGAGAATCATAGCGCGCGGTCCGCAATAAGCGCTCGCTGCAGCGGGAATTGATGGATTGCTCGAGGAAGCCGTTTCGACCGTCGACGCGATCTTAAAAGCGTACGTGCTACTGCCGATCGAAAGGCATCCTGTTGCGGCGGACGCTGCGTTCGAGCTTGCCGCACGATATCGATTGACGGTTTACGATGCCGCCTACCTTTATCTCGCCGAAAGACTGGAGGCGCCGCTCGCGACGTTCGACGCAAAGCTCGCCCGAGCCGCTCAGCTACATCTCTCCGGCGACTCGACCGCTTAAACGTCGAGATTCGCGACGGTGAGCGCGTTCTTTTCGATGAACTCGCGGCGCGGTTCGACTTGGTCGCCCATCAGCGTCGTGAAGATTTCGTCCGCTGCGACTGCGTCTTCGATCCGCACCTGCATCAAGCGGCGCGATTCCGGGTTGATGGTCGTGTCCCACAACTGCTCGGGGTTCATTTCACCGAGGCCTTTATAGCGTTGGATCGCCTGGCCCCGTTTAGCGCTCTCGAACAACCAATTAATCGCATCCTTGAGTGTACGCACGTCGTGACGCGCTTCGCCGCGCGACACCCACGCGCCCTCGCCGATCAAACCGGCAAGCGTGCGGGCGAGTTCAGCGATGCGTTGATATTCGGCGGACTCGAAGAAATCGCGCGTGATGTATTTTTCCGTCGACGAGCCGTGTTCGCGTTTTGCCACGTGCAGACGCGACGGGCCTTGACCGTCGGCGGCCGCGATCACTTCGATCACGTAACCACGAGTGTCGTCGTTGCTGTCGTTGAGGCGGGTTTCAAGATCTTTGACCCAAGCGCTGATCCAGTCGGCGCGATCGAATTCGGCGCGTGTGACCACGGGCATCGACAACAATTGTTCCAGTAGGCGCTCGTCGTAGCGGCGCGCCCAGCGGCGAATGATGGCTTGCACCTCGACATATTGACGCGCGAGCGATTCGAGACCGGGACCGCGCAACGGCGGCGCAGCGGCGTTCAAATGCAGCGCAGCATCTTCTAGCGCCGAGTTCAGCAGCATCGCGTTCAATTCGACGTCGTCTTTGACGTAGGTTTCCTGCTTGCCGCGTTTGACTTTGTAGAGTGGCGGCTGGGCGATATAGATGTGGCCGCGCTCGATCAGCAGCGGCACTTGGCGATAGAAGAAGGTCAGCAACAACGTGCGGATGTGCGAACCGTCAACGTCGGCGTCGGTCATGATGATGATGCGGTGATAGCGCAATTTCTCGATGTCGAATTCGTCACGGCCGATACCGCAACCGAGCGCGGTGATCAACGTGCCGACTTCGGCCGATGAAATCATCTTGTCGAAGCGCGCCTTCTCGACGTTCAAAATTTTGCCCTTGAGCGGCAAGATTGCTTGCGTGCGGCGATCGCGCCCTTGCTTGGCGGAGCCACCTGCCGAGTCTCCCTCGACGATGAATATTTCGGAAAGTGCCGGATCTTTTTCCTGGCAGTCGGCGAGTTTGCCGGGTAAGCCGGCGATGTCGAGCGCGCCTTTGCGCCGCGTCAATTCACGCGCCTTGCGCGCCGCTTCGCGCGCGCGCGCGGCTTCAATGATCTTACCGACGATTTTTTTTGCTTCGCCCGGATTCTCGAGCAAGAACTCCGACAGTTTCGCGGCGACCGCTGTTTCGACGACGCCCTTCACTTCCGACGAGACGAGTTTGTCTTTGGTCTGCGAAGAGAATTTCGGGTCGGGCAATTTCACCGACAAAATCGCCGTCAAACCTTCGCGTGCGTCGTCGCCGGTCGTCGGCACTTTCTCGCGTTTGGCGATGCCTTCTTTTTCGATGTAATCGTTGAGCGTACGGGTGAGTGCAGCACGGAAACCGCTCAAATGCGTGCCGCCGTCTTTTTGCGGAATGTTGTTGGTGTAGCAGAACATCGATTCTTGATAAGAATCGTTCCACTGCATGGCAACTTCGACGCCGATCGAGCCTTCCTGCGTACGGAAATGGAATATGTGATCGTGGATCGTGCTTTTCGAGCGATTCAAATGCGAGACGAAGGCTTGTAAGCCGCCTTCGTGTTGGAATACGTCGCTTTTGTTTTCGCGCTCGTCGACGAGCTCGATGCGCACACCGGAATTCAAAAACGACAACTCGCGCAATCGTTTGGCGAGGATGTCGTAGTCGAACGTGATGTTGGTGAAAATCGACGGGCTCGGCTTGAAACGCACGGTGGTGCCGTGACGATCGGTCGTACCGACGGCGGCGAGTGGCGCTTGGGGTTCGCCAAGACGATATTCCTGCGTGTGCAATTTGCCGTCGCGATGAATCGTGAGTTGCAACACGTCGGAGAGCGCGTTGACCACCGACACACCGACGCCGTGCAAACCGCCGGAAACTTTGTACGAGCTATCGTCGAATTTTCCCCCGGCGTGCAGCACGGTCATGATCACTTCGGCGGCGGAGCGACCCTCTTCGGCGTGAATATCGACCGGGATTCCGCGGCCGTTGTCCTCGACGGTGACCGACTCGTCAGCGTGAATAGTGACCACCACGCGGTCACAATGACCCGCCAACGCCTCGTCGATCGAGTTATCGACGACCTCGAAAACCATGTGGTGCAGACCGGTGCCGTCATCGGTGTCGCCGATGTACATTCCGGGTCTTTTTCGGACCGCGTCCAGACCCTTTAAGACTTTGATTTTACTGGAATCGTAGACGTCGTTTTCGGACATGCGCGGTGCCACTGAAAAGGTGGCTAATTATAGTCGATTTACCCTGCCCTGTTCCACGTGAAACACGTGATTCGGCGCCCCGAAAAGCCGCTGATCGCGATCGAGTGCCGTGACGATCAATTGACTCTCCAGACGCTCGACACGACGTATGAATCGGCCCAGACGATCCTGGTCGAGCTCGGCCGACGGATCGTCGAGTAGCAAGGTCGGTACGAGCCCGTGCTCGCTCTTGAGGAACTCCAGTTGGCAGAGATTGAGCGCGACGGCGGCGAGCTTTTGCTGACCACGCGACAGCACCTCCCGGGCGAGTTTGCCCTGGACCCTCAACGCAATATCGGCGCGGTGTGGGCCAGCCATCGTGGTACGCCGTTCTCGGTCCCGCCCCACCCCGGCCGCCAGCACGTCGGCCAACGAACTCGAACGGTCCCAGCCCGCTTGGAACGTCATGGTCGGCACGAAGCCGAGTAAGTCTTCGGCGACCGATTGCCAGTGTGGGGTCAAGGCCGCGACGACCCGTTCGCGCGCCACCGTCAGGTTTTCGCCCTCGCGCGCCAGTTCGGGGTCCCAGGCCGCCACCACCCCGGTACCAGTTCGCAGCGCGGCGTTGCGCTGCGCTAAAGCGCGTTGATAACGGCTCCAACCGGCTGCGAAACCTGGTTCCACGTGGAACACTGCCCAATCGAGCCAGCGCCGACGGCGTGCGGACGCGTCCTCGATGAGTTTGTGAGCGTCGGGATCTAGAACCTGCACCGGGAACGCGAGCGCCAATTCAGCGAGACTCGCGGGAGGTTGGCCGTTCAAACGCGCCTCGGTCCCCACCTCCCGCCGAATCTCGACCCCGATGGCGTGGTGGACCAGGTCGCCGGAGCGACTGGTAGCGATCCGGCCGAACACCAGCGCGAGCGGGTCGCCATGGCGAATCAGGCGTTCGTTCAGACGATTACGAAAGGAACGACCGCGCCCCAGCAGGAATGCCGCTTCGAGCAACGAGGTTTTGCCCGCGCCGTTCGGCCCGAACACCAGATTGGTGCCGGGGCCGAGTTCCAGTTCGGCCGATTCGATGCAGCGCAAACCCTCGACGCGTAATTCGGTCAGCGCCACCCGAAGATCTCTGCTCGCTGCTTACAAGCGCATCGGCATCACGACGTACTTCGCGTCGGCATCGGCCGCGGCGGTCACGAGGCAGCTGCTGTTGGCGTCGGTGAGCGCGATATGGACGCGATCACCCTCGATCGCCGACAAGGCGTCGAGGATGTAGGTGACGTTGAAGCCGATCTCGATTTCCTCGCCCGCGTAGGACACTTCGAGTTGGTCTTCGGCTTCTTCTTGTTCGGGGTTGTGCGCCTGCAACGTGAGCAAATTCGGTTTGATGTTGAGGCGAATGCCGCGAAATTTTTCGTTCGACAAAATCGCCGTTCTGCTCAAACTTTGCTTCAAAGTGCTGCGATCTGCGTCGATCACGCGGTTTGCACGCGCCGGGATCACGCGACTGTATTCCGGAAACCGACCGTCAATGAGCTTCGAAGTGAAGCGAATTTCGCCGATCGTGCAGCGAACGTGATTGGTGCCCACCGCCAACTCGACCTCACCCTCCTCCCCGAGCATCCGCTGCAACTCCAGCACGCCCTTACGCGGCAGAATGACCTGCTGCTTGCCGGTGACCCGAGCCGACAACGTCGTCTCGCACAACGCCAGACGATGGCCGTCGGTGGCGACCGCGCGCAGCGTCCCGCCTTCGGACTCGAGCAACATGCCGTTGAGGTAGTAACGCACGTCTTGCTGAGCCATCGAGAAGTGGGTTTTGTCCATCAAGCGCTTGAACGCGGCTTGCGGCAGCTTCAACACTTGCTGCGCGTTGATTTCGTCGACCAAGGGGAATTCCGCCGCGGCGAGCGTCGAGAGCGTGAATCGGCTACGACCTGCGCGTACCACGAGCCGATCGCTCTCGGTGCTGAGCGTGACGGTGACGCCTTCCGGTAACGCTCGCAGAATATCCAGAAATTTACGGCCCGGGACGGTGATGTCGCCCTGCGCTGCGATGTTCAAAGAAATAGAACTGACGAGTTCGACTTCGAGATCGGTGCCGGTCACCGACAATTTTCCGTCGCGCGCACTGAGCAGCACGTTCGAGAGCACCGGCATCGTCTGACGCCGTTCGACCACACCGATGACGTTTTGCACCGGGGTCAGGATCTCTTCGCGGGAGGCTGTGAGTTTCATAGATCTCTTGATGGATAGGAATTTAAGAGGTGGTAGAGATAGTAGAGCCTGTGGATGACGGGAAAACTACGAAAAACCCTTGTATTTCAGTTGTTTTCGAGCATTCGGACTGGGGATGGACGCGTGCGCAACCAACCGAATCCCTGTGTGCGGATTGTGCATAAAAAGCGGGCACTTTCGTACCCACAATTCATCCACATCAACCTGTCAGAGTTCTCAACAGGTGAGTCCAGTCCTCGCCGACCCGTTGCTCTTCGTCACGTAGCGCGCGAACGCGACGACAGGCGTGCAACACCGTCGTGTGATCGCGGCCGCCGAAGGCTTCGCCGATCTCGGGCAGGCTGTGGCTGGTCAACTCTTTCGCGAGCGCCATCGCGATCTGTCGCGGACGAGCCACTGAGCGACTACGACGCTCGGAAAGCAGATCGCCAACCCGAACGTTGTAGTAATCGGCCACCGTCTTCTGAATGTTTTCAATCGTGACCAAGCGTGCCTGTAAGGCGAGCAAGTCCTTCAAGGCGTCTTTGGCAAAATCGATCGTGATCGCTTGACCAGTGAAGCGTGCGTTCGCGATCACGCGTCGCAACGCACCTTCGAGTTCGCGCACGTTCGAGCGAATGCGTTTAGCGATGAAGAAGGCGACCTCGTCGCTCAAACGAGCGCCCGCCGCTTCAGCTTTACTGATGAGGATCGCTGCGCAGGTCTCGAGTTCGGGTGGTTCGATCGCCACCGGCAAACCCCAACCGAAGCGGGATTTCAAACGTTCTTCGAGACCATCGACCTCTTTCGGATACCGATCGCAGGTCAAAATCACCTGTTTTTGCCCTTCGAGCAGCGCATTGAAGGTGTGGAAAAATTCTTCCTGCGAGCGCTCCTTACCGGCGAAGAATTGAATATCGTCGATCAACAGTGCATCGAGTGATCGATACGCCGTTTTGAATTCGTTCATTTGATTGTGTTGCAGCGCTTTGACCATGTCGCTGACGAAGCGCTCGCTGTGTACATACGCGATGCGCGCTTCGGGGTTTTTCGCGAGGATCGCGTGACCGACCGCGTGCATCAAATGGGTTTTGCCGAGTCCGACGCCACCGTAGATGAAGAGCGGGTTATACGCGTTGCCCGGGTTTTCACCGACTTGTTGCGCGGCGGCTTTGGCGAGCTGATTGCTCTTGCCGACGACGAACGTCTCGAACACGTAATCGCGGTTGAGTCGGCCGCCGATGACGATGCCCTTGCTGCGCTCGTCGCTGCGCGCCAGGGTGGGCGTGGTCGGGGCTGGCGCCTCGTCGGGCAGGGCGCCGACTTCGACGGTGATGATGGGTGCATCGCCTTGCACTTCGCTGCGCACCCAGTCGGCGATCCGCGGCAGCAGGTTGGTGTTGATCCAGTCGACGACGAAGCGGTTGGGCGCCAGTAGCTTAAGCGCACCCTCACCGGCGACCGCCTGCAGCGGCCGTACCCAGGTGTTGTACTGCGTCTCGGGCAGGTCGGCCTCGAGCATTTGCGCGCAGCGGGTCCAAAGCGACGTGTCCACGCGCTCTTGCCTCGTAAAATCAGGTGACGAAAACGGGAAGGGCGGAAGTCTATACGCTCGCGCGGATATTGACACCCACGGCTGCTCTGCTTACCCTCTGCGACCTTTTTTTCGACGATTCCACCACTTGGGGCGGAAACATCATGAAACGCACCTATCAGCCCAGCAAGGTTCGCCGCGCCCGGACGCATGGCTTCCGCGCCCGCATGGCGACCGCGAACGGCCGCAAAATTCTCGCCCGCCGTCGCGCCAAGGGCCGCAAGAAGCTGATCCCCTGATCGCCGACGCCCGTCCGCCGCTGCGGTTTTCCGCCGAGCGGCGTCTGCGGCGCAAGGTCGATTTCGATACGACCTATCAGCAAGGTCGCCGTTACGGCGACGCGCTGCTCAGCATGACCGTACGTTCGAACACTCATGGTGGCCCGCGGCTCGGGCTCGCGATCGCCGCCCGTACCGTCGGAAATGCCGTCGCTCGTAACCGTCTTCGTCGCATAATTCGCGATGCGTTCCGCTTGGCCCAGCACGGGCTGCCGGCCGCCGACTTCGTGATCGGTGCGCGGGCAGGTGTGCGCGGCGCCGAATCGGCCCGTATCCGTGCGAGCCTCGCCGCGCTGTTTGCCAAGGTGGTCCGTTAAGTCATGTCGCCGTTGCGCGCGATGATTCGCGCCTATCAAGTCGTCGTCAGCCCGTGGCTCGGTCCGCGCTGTCGCTTTCATCCGAGCTGCTCACAGTACGCGCTCGATGCGCTCGATGCGCACGGCACGCTGCGCGGCGTGTGGCTCGCGATCAAACGACTGGCACGTTGCCATCCTTTCAATCCCGGCGGTTACGACCCCGTACCGCCGCGAAATTTTTGAAGATCTTCATCGCAGGTTGCCCGTGAATTCGACCAACGCCCGCATGTTTCTTTGGCTCGGCCTGGTGCTCGCGCTGTGGCTCAACTACGAAGCTTGGCAACGCGATTACGCGCCGCTCGAGCCGGTGCCGCAAAGCGCGACCGCGACGCCCAAGACCGCTGCCAACTCCGCGTTGGCCACCGAGATTCCGGGTGCGGCAGCGCCGGTGACCGCGACGCCACCGCCTGCGGCGAAGCCCGCCGCAACCACCGACACACCGCTCGCGACGCCGGCGGAAAACACGGCGAGCACAGCGAGCACGGAGCCGGCGCGTATCGTGCGCGTGATCACCGACGTGTTGACGCTAGAGGTTAGCGAGCAGGGCGGGGCGGTGGTCGGCGCGCAATTGACCAGCTATCCGCTCGTCAAGGGTGAACGGCAACCGGTCGAGTTGTTCAATCGTGCGGCGAACACTTTTTATTACCTGCAAACCGGTTTGGCGGGCGCACCGGGCGCGGCGGCGCCGACGCATCTCGCACGGTATCGAGCGGATGCGACCGAATATCGACTCGCGGACGGCGCGGCCGAGGTGCGCCTGCCGTTGACGTGGACCGATGCGACGAGCGGTGTGACAGTCACCAAAACGTTCGTCTTGCGCCGCGGGCAATACCGCATCGAGCTCGAATACGCGGTCGACAATCGCGGTTCGACACCGTGGATTGCATCCTCCTACGCGCAGATCTTGCGCGACGACAAACCGGTCGAGCGTTCGATGTTCTCGGTCGAGTCGTACGCCTTCAAAGGCCCGGCGTACTACAACGGCGTCAAATATTTCAAAATCGATCGCAGTAAAGTCGCCGACGCCGAGTTGCCGCGCGAAGTCACCGACGGCTGGATCGCCGGCATGCAGCACCACTTCGTCACCGCGGTGGTCCCGGAAAAAGGCCGCGCTTATCGATATTCTTTAAAGACCGAGGGCGATCAGTATTTGCTCGCGGTCGCGGGCCCCGCGCTCACCGCCGCCCCGCAGGGCAGCGCCAAGTTCGCCGAAACGCTGTACGTCGGCCCGAAGTTGCAGGCACAACTCAAAACCACCGGGCCGCGACTCGATCTCGTCGCCGATTACGGCCGGCTCACGCTGCTCGCCGAACCTCTGTTCTGGCTGCTCGAACAAGCACACAAAATGGTCGGCAATTGGGGCTGGGCGATCATCCTGATCACCGCGTTGTTGAAGCTCGTTTTCTATCCGTTATCGGAATCGTCGGGCAAGTCGATGGCGAAGATGCGCGTGCTCGGTCCGCGCATCAAAAATTTGCAAGAGACGTATAAAGACGATCGCGAGAAGCTCGGGCGCGCGATGATGGATCTTTACAAGCGCGAGAAGGTGAATCCGCTCGCCGGCTGTTTGCCGATCCTGATTCAGATGCCGGTGTTCTTCGCATTTTATTGGGTGCTGCTCGAGAGCGTCGAAATGCGCCAAGCGCCGTTCATGTTCTGGATCCAGGATCTATCCTCCAAAGATCCGTTTTTCGTGTTGCCGGTGCTGATGGCCGGTGCGATGTTCGTGCAATATAAGTTGAACCCGACGCCGCCCGATCCGATTCAGGCGAAGGTGTTCATGATCATGCCGATCTTCATGAGCGCGACGTTCGCGTTCTTCCCGGCGGGACTCGTGCTCTATTGGGTCACGAATACGCTGTTGTCGATCGCGCAGCAGTGGAACATCAACCGTCGCATCGAGGCCGACGCGAAGAAAGCACACGCGGGGTAGCGCGAACGCACGGGCCGCGTCGGCAGCCGTATACCCATATCGAAGCGTCGGGGTAGGCTTCGCACCATGAAGTCGTCCGACACCGACACCATCGCCGCGATCGCGACCGCTGCCGGGCGGGGCGGCATCGGCATCGTGCGGGTTTCCGGGCCCGACGCAGGCATCGTCGCCGAAGCGCTGCTCGGGCGGCGCCCGGTGCCGCGCGTGGCGACCTACGCCAAGTTTCTCGACGCCGCGGGTGAGGTGATCGACGAGGGACTCGCGCTCTGGTTCCCCGCGCCGCACTCGTTCACCGGTCAGGACGTGCTGGAGCTGCAAGGCCACGGCGGGCCGGTGGTGCTCGAAATGTTGCTCGCGCGGGTCGTCGAACTCGGCACGCGCCACGCCGCACCCGGCGAATTCACCCAGCGCGCGTACTTGAACGACAAACTCGATCTCGCTCAAGCCGAAGCGGTGGCCGATTTGATCGACGCAGGGTCGCGTGCGGCGGCGCGTGCCGCAGTGCGTTCGCTGCAGGGCGAGTTTTCGCGGCGCGTGCACGAGCTCGATGCCGCGCTCGTCGAACTACGCGTGTGGGTGGAAGCTGCGCTCGATTTCCCCGAAGAAGAAATCGACTTTCTCGCCGACCGCGACTTACGAACGCGTATGACGAACGTACGGGCGCATTTCGACGCCATTGAAGCCGCGGCGATGCAAGGGCGGGTGTTGCGCGACGGTATGACGGTCGTCATCGCTGGTCGACCGAACGCCGGGAAATCGAGTTTGTTGAATGCACTCGCTGGTCACGATGCTGCGATCGTCACGCCGATCGCTGGTACGACGCGCGATATTTTGCGTGAGCGCATCGACATCGACGGCATGCCCTTGCACGTCCTCGACACCGCTGGCTTGCGCGACGAGACCGCGGACGTCGTCGAAGCAGAGGGCATGCGACGCGCTAGGCTCGAAATGGCGCGCGCCGATCGAGTGTTATTCGTGATCGACACCGCCGCTGATCCGCGCGGGCTCGCCTTTGAGGGGGAACGCGCGCGCCTGCCCGCCGACGTGCCGGTGACGTTACTGTTCAACAAAGCGGATCTTGCGGCGAGCGATGCGCCACCGGCGCGCGACGCGCTGCGAATCTCCGCAACCACCGGCGTGGGGCTCGCTGCACTGCGCTCGCACCTCAAAGAATGCATGCAATTCGCGACACCGGGAACTGACGCTATCTCGGCGCGAGCCCGGCATCTCGACGCGCTACGTGTGGCACGCACGCACGTCGAACACGCGTATCGCAATCTCGTCGACACGCGCGCCGGCGAACTCGTCGCCGAAGATCTGCAATGCGCACATCGCGCAATCGGTGAAATCACCGGTGAATTCAGTGCTGACGATCTGCTCGGCCGCATCTTCTCGAGTTTCTGCATCGGCAAATGACGCCGTGATCTGTCGGTAAATGCCGACCACGGCGTGTGTGTCGGCGCGCCGATCTCCGTCGAATCCGGACTTAAGTTTTCCGCGTCGCTTCCGGGCGACGTGTCGAAATGGTTCAACTCAAAGACGGAGAACTAGCGATGAAGAATTTCCTAAGTAAGTTTCTGCGTGACGAGCGCGGTCTAACGGCTGTCGAATATGCAATCGCCGGCGGTCTCGTGGTCGCGGGTCTCGCGGTGGCGTTCACCAATCTCGGCAATGCCGCGTTGGCTCGCATCCAAGGCCTGGTCACTGCGCTCGGCTGATCGACGCCGCTCGCAGTTCGTCGAAACGCCCCATGCATTCTTTGCTCGGTAACGCGCAGTTACTGGTGCTCGCCCCGGCGCTACTCGTCGCGGCGATCCACGATCTGCGCACTCGTACGATCCGCAACCGACTCGTGTTGTCGATCGCGATCGCCGGCCTTACGACGCAAGTCGTAACGGGCGGCTGGCAAGGGCTCGCCACGGGCGTTTCGGCGGCCGCACTCGGATTTCTTTGTCTGCTACCGCTGTATTTGACCAAGGGTATGGCGGGTGGCGACGTGAAGCTCATGACGGCGACCGGCACTTGGCTCACCGTCCCGCTTGTACTGGCTGCGACCGGCACCGCTCTCGTAGTCGGCGCACTGGTCGCCGGATTTCATCTTTTGATGCGACGCCCCGACACCGCAATCGCCTATGCACCGGCGATCGCGCTCGGCACGTTCGGCGCGCTGTGGTGGCAGTGAGCAACTCGGCGCCATGCCACGAGGAACGACGACATGAATTTTAGAACTCGCAGCAGTGTGCTGCTAATCGGACTTTCGTTGTTATTGGCTGGCACGGCTGCATTCGTCGCCAATCGGTGGATGAGCGAGCGCACGGCTGCCGTCGAAGCTTCGCGACAACGCACGACGCGGGTCGTCACCGCGGCGACCGACATTCCTTTCGGCACGATGGTCGAAAGTCGACATTTGACGACGGTCGATATGCTCGACGGCACGGCACCACGCGGTGCGTACTCGAAAGCGAACGATCTCGTCGGCAAAGTCGCGCGTGCCGACGTCTTCGCGGGCGAAATTCTCACCGAACGACGTTTCGTCGAGCGCGGTGCGGGTAGTACGCTCGCTGCGGTCGTCGCGCCCAACATGCGCGCGGTCACGGTGAGGGTCGACGACGTGGTCGGGGTCGCCGGCTTCTTGTTACCGGGCAATCGTGTCGACGTGGTGGCTGCTCGCGAACAGAACCGGCAGCCGTTCGCCGAAACGATTTTGACCGACGTGCGTGTGCTCGCCGTCGATCAACAAGCGAGCGCCGATAAAAACAGTCCGGTCGTCGTGCGCGCAGTGACGTTGGAAGTCACGCCCGATGGCGCGTTGGCGATCGCACGGGCGCGCCAAGTCGGCTCGTTGCAACTAACGCTGCGGAATCCGCACGAAAAAGGCAGCGGCGACCCGAACACCTTACCGGTCGCCGGTATGCAACTCGCGAACTTACCGCCGGTGTCGATCGCTGCACCGACGCTGCCCGTAATCGATCCGCCGCGGGTGCATCGCGCACCGGCGCTCGTCGAAGGCGTGACCGTGATCCGCGGTGCCACCGTCTCGAAACACGCCGACTGACCGCATCACCTTGCCGAGGAATCGCTGATGTTCGAAAATTTTCGCAGTTACGTGCAGCGTGCCGCGCTGCTGTTGATCGCCGTATTGTCGATCGCGGTCGTCCAGGTCGATGCCGCCGACAGCACGAGCAGCTTCGACATTCCGACCGAAATCATCCGGCTGCCATTGTTTCAGTCACGGGTGATCACTTTGCCCGTACCCGCTTCGCGCGTGTCGGTGGCGAATCCGGATTTAGTGGACGTCGTCGTCATCAGTCCCACCGAGTTCTATCTGCTCGCCAAAGATATCGGTGCGACCAACTTGCTCATCTGGGAGCGCGACTCGAAGTTGCGCTCCACACGACAGATCGAGGTCACACACGATCTCGAGGGCTTGAAGGCGAAGCTCTATGCGCTGATTCCCGATAACGCCATCGAAGTGCGGTCGGCGCAGCGATCGATCGTGTTGTCGGGCACGGTGCAGAGTGCGACGGCCATGAACGCTGCGATCCGCATCGCCGAGGGTTATCTCGCGCAGGTGATCTCGCGTCGCGGCGAGCAGTTCCAACAGGAGTCCGGATCAAGGCGCGAGGATCGCAGCGTCGGTTCGATCATCAATCTGCTCGAGATCGCCGGCGCCCAACAGGTGATGCTGGAGGTGAAGGTGGCGGAAATCTCGCGCACCGAGTTGAAGCGACTCGAGCCGAATTTCAACGCCTTCGGTCGTAACGGCAACTGGAGTTTCGGTGGCGTGAACGGCGGCGCCACTTTTCCGGACGCATTGTTCGGCACCGAGGGTTTAAGAAAACCCGTGATCGGGAGTCAAAATAATCTACCCGTGGGTCCCGCGGCCGACGAATTTCGACCGAACGATCTCGTCATCCAGAATCAGGGAATCTTCGCGGGATTCTTGAGCGGCAACTTTGCCTTCAACATCGCGTTGGACGCCGCCAAAGAAAAAGGTTTGGCGAAGATACTCGCCGAGCCGACGTTGACGACGCTCACCGGCCAGGAGGCCTCGTTTCTCTCCGGTGGCGAGTTTCCGATTCCGGTCCCGCAAGGCAGTAACGGCGTTGCGATCCAATTCAAGAATTTCGGTGTCGGATTGAAGGTCGTGCCGGTAGTGCTCGGTGGCGGACGTATCAACGTACGCATCGATGTGTCGGTCAGCGAGCTCTCGACGGCGAGTTCGGTGCTGGTGACACCGGGGCAAGTGAATTCGACCTTCGTAATTCCCTCGCTCACGACACGCAGCGCGAGCGGTACGGTGGAGCTCGCCGACGGTCAGACGATCGGCCTCGCAGGCTTGATCGCCGACAACATGCGTTCTTCGGCTTCGAAATTCCCGGGTCTCGCGTCGTTGCCCGTGCTCGGGCCGATGTTTCGTAGCCAGCAGTGGCAAAAAGGTCAGAGCGAGCTCGTGATCATGGTGACGCCGCGACTTGCGAAACCGATCGACCCGCAACGCGTGAAATTGCCTACCGACGCGTATCGCGACCCGACCGACGCCGATTTCTTTTGGCGTGGACAACTGCAACGCAGTGAGCCCGCCGCGCACCCCGAACACACCGACCCGAAACCGTGAGGATGCCGTCATGATCGAACGAGCCGGATTGATTTCTTTGTTGATGATGCTCGCCGCCTGTTCGACGAGTGGCCCGGTGCGCGAGCTCGCCAACGGCGACGCGGTGCGCACGCTGCGCACCGAGCAAACGTGGGATCTCGAGGCGACGCGACGGAATGGCACGACTGCGGCGCTCGGCACGGACCCCGACGTCGCCGATACGGCCGTCAAAAATATGCGCAACGCCGCCGGTAGCCGCGGCAGTGATCTCAAAACGATGCTGCAGTCGTTGACGAATAGTGCGGTGGGAGCGCGTTGAAATGTCGCGAGGCAGGCCGCTCTCACGTCATCGACAGCGTGGCGTCGCGCTGGTGCTCATCGTGGTGGGCTTGCTCGCGGTGCTCGCGATGGCCGGGCTCGCGCTCGACGCGAGCCACATGGGCTACAACAAGGCGCGGCTGCAAAGCGCCGTCGATGCCGCCGCGTTGTCGGCAGCAAAAGTTTTGGATCAAACCAATAACACGGCCGATGCTACGGCTGCGGCACAGGCGACGTTCAACGCGAATGCCGCTGCATTCCCGGAATTGCTGCGGGCGGTGGGGCAGGGTCTCGGGCTGACGGTGCAATTCGCGAATGCACCGCGACCCTTCACGCCCGGCACGACGCCGCGGCGTTTCGTGCGCGTGATCGTCACCGACTTCACCACCGATGCGAGCCTCACGCGCGTGCTCGGAGTTATGCGCTTACCGGTGCAGGCGAGCGCGATCGCGGGCCCGAGCCCGGCGTTGACGCTCGCTTGCAACATCGTGCCGATGGCGGTGTGCGGTGATCCGACCGCCTCTGCGCCGTATTTCGGCTACACGCCCGGGCGAGTGCACAGTTTGAAAACTACCAGCAACGGTACGGCCGAAAGCGGTCCGGGTAACTTTCAATTGTTGAGCTTCACGGCGTCGGGCGCGAACGACTTGCGCCAGATGATGGCCGGTGGCTACGAAGGTTGCGTGACGCGCGGCGATAACGTCCCGACGAAGCCCGGCCAATCGACGGGACCGACGGCGCAAGGGATCAACACGCGCTTCAACGATTACTCCGGCGGCGGCACCGATCCGATTCGCTATCCCCCGGACGTCGTGCTTGACGAGCCCTCGCCGACGCTCACGTACGACAGCAAAACCAATCTCATCAAACAAGGCGGCAAGACGATCACGCTGGCGAGCCAGTTGGCCGTGAACTGGACGATCTACGACGCCGACATCGCGGCAAAGAATTACGACGTACAGCCGCGACCGACGGGCAACGGCGTGCCGCGCCGCCGCGAACTCGCCGTGCCGATCGTCGATTGCACCGGCGTGCAGAACGGCCGCACGGTGCTGCCGATTCTCGGCCTCGGCTGCTTCTTCATGCTGCAGCGTGCGTCGTCGAGCTCGGCAGAGTCGCGGGTGTTCGGCGAATTCATCAGCGATTGCGATGCCGGTGGACGACCGGGGTCGACGCCGCCCGGTACCACGGTCGGTCCGTACGTGATTGAGTTGTATCGCGATTTCTCGAGTGTCGATTCGTGACTGCGCGGCGACGTCAACGAGGACTCGCGATCGTCGAGGCGACGCTCGCTCTGCCGGTGTTATTGGTCGTGATGATGCCGATCGTCGAAATCGGTCGTGCGTTCGTGCAATACGCCGAACTTTCGCATCGCGTGCGAGCGGCGACTCGCTATGCCGCCGAACTCGCCTTGACCGGCACGACCGGTGTGCCGGTGATCACGGCGGAGCTCGCAACGGCGGCCACCAATCTCGTGGTGTACGGCTCTACCGCAGCAGGGGGTGGCGTGACGATTCCGGGACTGTCTAGCGCCGAGGTCGCCGTAACGCTCACGGCCGACAATCAGGTCAACGTCGCCGTTACGCATCCGTACCAATCTTTGGTCGCGGGGCTCTTACCCGGACTCGGCTTCGGCGCCGACATCGTCACCGCCATCACGATGACCATGACGGCGACGCAGAGGCCGTTATGACTCGGGCCATTCGTCGAGCAATGCGTGGCATGTCGTCGGTGGAATTCGCCATCGTCGGCACGGCGGTGTTCGTGCTGCTGTTCGCGGTCGCCGACCTCGGGCGCTTGATGTATGTGCGCACCATGCTCGAGGAGGGCGTGCGGCGCAGCGCACGACTCGCAGCGGTTTGCCCCGTCGGTGATCCGTATGCGCGCGCGGCAGCGATCTTCGACGAGCGCAATTGGGGCGTGCGCTTTCTGCCGGACATGACGACCGCCAACGTCCAAGTGCAATTTTTGAATGCTACTGGTGCCGTGATCGCCGATCCGAATGCCAATTTCACACAGATCCGTTTCGTACGAGTTTCGATCGTGAACTACGTCGTGCCGGTGCTGGTGCCGTTTTTGCCGATCAATTACACGCCGCAAGACGTTTCTTCGACCGAACCCGTCGAGAGCCTGGGCGTGACCGCCACGGAGGTCGTCCCATGTTGAAAGAGCCGAAGCAGGTCTTGGTCGTCGGTGCCGCTGCCGCCACCGTGCAACCGATTGTCGCGCTGCTGCAGGGCCAGTCGGATGTGCAAGTGTCGGCGCGAGTGACGGCGTTACGGCCGCTCGCCGAAATTTTGAGCGCAGCCCCGACGACGGATGTCGTCGTCGTTTGCTCTAACGATCGCGAGATCGGTGATCTCGAGGCGCTCGCCGCGCTCGATCCGGCCAAGCGGCCCGCGGTGATCGTTTGTGGGTCACTCACCACGCCAGCGGCGATGCGTACCGTGGTGCGCGCGGGTGCGTCGGATTTATTAGCCGAGCTGCCGTCCAGCGAGGAATTACTCACCGCAGTCGCGCGTGCCCCACGACGCGCACTTGCGAACGGCGCGGTGAAGCCGCGTGGTTCGCTCACGGTCGTGATGGGCGCGGCCGGTGGCGCCGGCTCGTCGTTCATCGCTTGCAATCTCGCACACTTGAGCGCCGCGGTGATTAAAAAACGCACGCTGCTGATCGATCTCGATCTGATCTACGCCTCGCAAGCGCAGTTCCTCGCGCTGAAACCCTCACGCGGTATCGCCGAAGCGGCGCAGCAAGTGGCGAACCTCGATGCGGTGGCGCTAGACGGCTACGTCACCAAACATCGCAGCGGCTTAGGTTTGCTCGCGCGCTCGGAAGGCACGTATTTGCACGAACCGGTCGACCCGGAAGCATTTCGCAGCGTGCTGCGCGTGGCGCTCGAGGCCTACGAGACGGTTTTCGTCGACGGACACCGTTGGTTGGATGCGCTGACCACCGTCACGGTCGCAGAAGCCGATCACCTCGTGCTCGTCATGGAGCAATCGATCGCCCACGTCAACAACATGGCGCAACTGTATCGCATCCTCACCCAACAGCTGGGTGTGACGTCGGAGCGCATCGTCGTTGTGATGAATCGCTATGACAAACATGCCGCCGTGCAACCCGACATGGTGGTGAAGGCCGTCGGTTGTCGTGAGCCGTTCAAGCTGCCGAACATGTATGCGCTCGCGCTCGACAGCACCAACACCGCGATTCCCTTGTTCGAGATGGACGCGGAGTCGTCGGTGACCCGCGGCCTACTCGCGTTGTGCAGCCAAATTTATGGCACCGAACCGCCGGAGCCGAACGGCATATTTCGTCGCACGTTAGCCGCGCTCTCGACGCGGAGCCATGCGTGAGTTCGACACCCGCCACGGTCACTCGCGTTGCACCACGTTTTCTGAACGCGGTCGAGCTCGAGTGGAAACAAAGGATTTTTCAGCGTCTGCTGTCGATGCTCGATCTGGCGGCGATCGCGACCGTCGACGACAAACAGGCGCGCAGCCAAATTCGCGAACTCGCCAATCGTCTCATCGTCAACGAATCGGTGCCGCTCAGCCTCGCGCAACGGCAGATGATCGTACGGCAGATAGAGGACGAGGTGATGGGCCTAGGGCCGCTCGAGCCTTTGCTCGCTGATCCGGCCGTATCCGATATTTTGGTCAACGGCTCGCAGCAAGTGTACGTCGAACGTGGCGGTAAACTCGAACGCACGGTGGTGCGGTTCCACGATGATGCGCATCTCATGAACATCATCGACCGCATCGTCTCGGCGGTCGGTCGTCGCATCGACGAATCGCAGCCGATGGTCGATGCGCGTCTCAAAGACGGTTCGCGTGTCAACGTCATCATTCCGCCACTCGCGATCGACGGACCGGTGTTGTCGATTAGGCGTTTCGCCGTCGAAGCGCTGACGCCGGCTGATTTGGTGCGCTTCGGAACATTGAGCGAATCGTTGGTCGACTTATTGCGTGCGGTGGTGAAAGCCCGCCTCAACGTCGTGATCTCGGGTGGCACGGGCTCTGGCAAAACGACGCTGCTGAACGTCATGTCGGGCTTCATTCCGGAAAACGAACGCATTGTCACCATCGAAGATTCGGCCGAATTACAACTGCGTCAGCCGCACGTCGTGAGACTCGAAACTCGGCAAGCGAACATCGAAGGCCGTGGCCAAGTGACGCAGCGCGATCTCGTTCGCAACAGCTTGCGTATGCGACCCGATCGGATCGTGGTCGGCGAGGTGCGCGGTGCCGAAGCGCTCGACATGTTGCAAGCGATGAACACGGGCCACGACGGTTCGCTCACCACCGTGCATGCGAACTCGGCGCGCGACGCCTTGAGTCGCATCGAAACGATGGTGGCGATGACCGGCATGCAATTTCCGATTCACGCGTTACGCGCCCAAATCGCCTCGGCGATCCAGGTGGTCATCCAGACTGAGCGACACGAGGACGGGCGTCGTCGATTGACGAGCTTGCAGGAGATCAACGGCATGGAAGGCGACACCATCACGATGTCGGAGATTTTCACCTTTACGCGTCGCGGGCTCGATGCGAGCGGCAACGTGCTCGGCGAACTCGGCCCGACCGGCATCGTGCCGGGCTTTCACCAGCGCATGAAACAGCGTGGCGTCGCTTTGTCCATCGAGACGTTCGGCGGCCGACCGCCGCGTCGGGAGCGCCGTCAATGAGCAACGTATTTCTTTGGTTCGGCGCGCTGGTATTCATCGCGATGTTCTTACTCGCGCAGGGACTCGTGGTGCCGGCGTTCGGGGAAAACGCGCGCGTGCGACGCCGCATGCGCAAGCGGCTCGCCGAAATCGAATCGCAAGCGGGAGCCACCGGTCTATCGTTGTTGCGACAACGCTATCTCGAAGATCTCGCGCCTTGGGAGCAACGGCTCGAGCGTCTGCCGGCGATGCAAGCGTTACGGCGCATCGTCGAACAAGCGGGGCTCGATCGACCCGCGCATCGGCTGGTGTTCGACGGCCTGGCGTTCGCAGCGCTCGACGTCGTCACGATACTGCTCGTGCACCCGGACGTCTGGTACGTGCTCGGTGCCGCTGTCGCCGGCTTCTTGGTGCCGTTCGTGCGCTTATGGTGGTTGCGTTTGCGTCGTGTGCAGGCGATCGAGGAGCAATTGCCGGATGCGATCGACGTCGTCAAAAGAGCGCTACGTGCGGGTCATCCGTTCGTCGCGGCGGTGAAGTTGGTCGGCGAAGACATGGACGGCGCTCTCGCCGAAGAATTTGCGATCACGGCTGCCGACTTGTCCTACGGCAACGATCCGCGCGGCGCCTTGCTCGGCTTGTTGTCCCGCGTGCCGTCGGTGGCGTTGATGGGATTCGTCACCGCAGTGCTGATTCAGCGTGAAACCGGCGGCAATCTCGCCGAGGTCCTCGAGCACATCTCGCAGGTGATCCGTGGTCGACATCGCTTCCAACGAAAAGTGCGCACGCTGTCGGCCGAAGGTCGTATGTCGGCGTGGGTGTTGACGCTGGTGCCGTTCGCGTTAGCCGGCCTTCTGCATCTCACGAGCCCGAAATATTTGCCGGTGTTTTTTCAGGATCCGCGTGGCCAGCAAGTCTTGCTGGTGTGCGGCCTCTTAATGTTGACCGGAATTCTTTGGATGCGACGGATCATCAGGGTGGACGCATGAACATCACCTCGCTCATCTTCACCGGCTTGTTGACCGTTGCAGCGTTCGCGTTCGCCGTCGGTTTGACGTCTTGGGCGGTGCAATCTCGCGATCCGGTACGTCGCCGGCTGGCGGCGCTCGTGGCGCCCCGTGCCGACGGCGGGCCGCGTCGCGAAAAAGTCGCGGCCCGCATCGCCCCGCTCGGTCGCTGGCTGTTGCCCGGTTCGAAGCACGAGCGCGCGCGCGTATCACAATTGCTGCATCTAGCCGGATTCCGTGCACCGAACGCACTGGCGGTTTTTTTCGGCGCGAAAGTCGTGATCGCGCTCGTGTTGCCGGTCGTCTGGCTCGGCATGTCGCGCGCCTTGCCAACTTTGTCGGCGACGCAGGTGTGGTTTCTCGCCGTTTGCGCTGCGTTTTTCGGCTTATTGTTGCCCAATCAATGGCTCGAGAAGCGTGTGGCACGACGTCAAAAGCGTTTGCGAGACGCGTTTCCCGATGCGCTCGATCTGCTCGTGATCTGCGTCGAGGCGGGGCTGGGTCTCACGGCTGCCATCGAACGCGTCGCGCTCGAACTCAAATATAGCCATAGCGATCTTGCGAGCGAACTCGCAGTCGTGAACGCCGAGATGCGCGCGGGCGTCGATCGTGAGGCGGCGCTACACGGGCTGACCGAACGCACCGGCTTGCCGGAAATTCGTGGTTTGGTCGGGCTTTTGGTGCAGACGCTGCGCTTCGGCACCGGTATCGCCGACACGTTGCGCGTATATGCCGCCGAGTTTCGTGACACGCGCACGCAACTCGCCGAGGAGCGTGCGGCAAAGATCGGTACGAAATTGATTTTTCCGCTGATCTTCTGCGAATTCCCGGCGTTCTTCGCGATCGCCATCGGTCCTGCGGCGCTGCGTATCGTCGACATCTTCCAGCGATGAGCACCGTGCAAAAAAATTGGTTGGTCGTGTTGGTCTGTTTGAGCGTCGGGGCGTGCGCGCTGCCGCCCCGCCATAAGCCGCCGCGCTTGCCACCGCCTCAGTCGTCCGGGCAAGCCGATTTCGACGCCGAGCTTGCTCGCGGCGATGCCGCGTGGCGTAGCGGCCGTAGCGACGATGCGCTCTATGCCTATCTGCGAGCCCAACAACTGGAGCCGACGAGCGACGTCCCGTGGCTGCGCGTTGCGGCGCTGCACGAATCGCTCGGCCACCCCGATCTCGCCCTACGCGCGTGGCAGATGGCTGCGTTACGCAACGAACGGAACGGACTCACGCGCGAACGACTGGGCTACGCGTGGCTGCAACAGGGCGAACTCGGCCGTGCAGAGGTCGAATTCACGCGCACGCTGCAGCTCAACGCCAAAGCGTGGCGCGCCGCGATGGGCCTCGGGCTGGTCGCCGAACGACGGCTGGATGTCGCCACCGCGCGCCTGCGCTACGACCAGGCGCTCGTGCTACAGCAACAGGACGCGGAATTATTGACCTCCAGTGCGCGCGTCGCGCTTGAGCAAAGTGATACCGCACGCGCCGCGAACGAACTCGCTGCTGCGCTCTCGCTCGGGCCGCGCGCCGAGACTTGGCTCGTACTCGGCGATCTGATCGCACGGCAGGGTGACTATCCGGGTGGTCTCGAGGCGTATCTCAAACATCTCGCGCCACACGAGGCGTATCAAAGACTCGGCGAGCAGGCTTTACGACTCGGCGATTACGCGCGCGCCGTGTGGTACTTCGAACGTGCGGCCGTGGCCTCGCCGATTTGGTTCGAGCGCGCACACAAAAGTTTAGTGGTGGCGCGCGAGCGCTGGATGGAGCAGCAGCGACGCGTGCAGGGCGCGCCGCATCAATAGTTTTGATCAACGTGGGTTGGCGTACGGAAACGCGAGGGCTATGCGACGTAGCGTTCACCCATCGCGCTGCGTGAGCGTGCCAGCACGCAGGCGGCGCGATCGATCAAAATGCTAAAACTTGACGGAGAACTCCATGAATTCGAGCGAAGAAATCACCCGCAACTCACTGTTGGCCGGCCTACCCGACGAAGCTCGTCGGCGACTCGCCGCACGTTTCGATCGGGTCGATCTGCCGAACGGCCACGTACTTTCCGATATCGGCCGCAAAGTGACGCATGCGTGGTTTCCGACCGGCGCGGTGGTCACGCTGCACCACGTGCTGCAAGACTGCTTTTCGGCCGAAATCGCGATCGTCGGTCGTGAAGGCGTCGTCGGGCTCGGTGCGATGTTCGACGATCGCCCCGCAACCGACCGCGCGGTCGTGCTGCAGGGTGGACCGGCGCTGCGCATCGACAAGCGCGCACTCAAATGGGAGTTTTTTCACTCACCGGAATTGCAGCAAGCGTTGGTGCAGTACACCTATTCGCTGATGGGCCTCGTCGCGCAAACGGCCGTTTGCAATCGACATCACCGTCTCGATCAGAGACTTTGTCGTTGGTTACTCTCCGCACAAGATCGCCTGCCGACGAATCGCATGTCGGTCACGCAGGAATTTCTCTCGCACTTGCTCGGTGTGCGTCGGGAAGGGGTGACACAAGCAGCAGGCCGACTGCAGCGAGCAGGTTTGATCCAATACCGACGCGGGCAAGTGACGATCCTCGATCGCAACGGACTCGAGCAGGGTGCTTGCGAGTGCTATCGCGCCGCCCGCGATACCGGCCCGTTGGCTCGACTGACGCCAACGCCGCCGCAGATCTACTCGAGACCGGCTTTGACGGCATGATGCGCGCGCGGGACATCGATGCCGGGCAGGTGCTGGTTTCTCTCGGCACGCTAGTCGAGGCGCGCGATCCGTACACCGCCGGGCATCAAGCGCGCGTCGCCGAGATCGCCGTGTGCATCGCGCAGGAACTCGGGCTCGACGACGATCGTATCGAGGGGTTGAGGACGGCGGCGTTAGTGCACGACGTCGGTAAGATCGTGATTCCGTCGGCACTATTGATGAAGCCGACTTACTTAACCGACCTCGAACGCAAGTTGATGTGCTCGCACGTCGCATCCGGCGTGTCGGCACTCGACGGCATCGATTTTCCCTGGCCCGTCGTGCGTATGGTCGAACAGCACCACGAACGAATCGACGGTAGTGGCTATCCGCACGGCGTCGGCGGCGAAGAGCTGTTGTTTGAATCCAAAATCTTAGGCGTTGCCGACACGTTAGAGGCGTTGACGAGTCATCGGCCGTACCGCCCTGCGATTTCTTTGCAGGCGGCATTAGAGCAGTTGCGTTGCCAAAGAGATCGAACGTTCGATGGTTGCGTGATCGATGCCTGTATAGCGATTCATCGTGACGAGCGAATATTTCTCGCTCCGGCACGCGCCTAATGCCGGACCCTAACGCATCACTGTTCCGACAAGCGTGTTTGACGGCGTTCTACGCGCTCGCGTGGATGTCGTTCGCGTTGCTGCTTGCCCAAATTTGTATCGACGATTGGCAATACGAGCAGTTTCGCGCACACCTAGCCGGAGTGCCGCTCGCGCAAGCGTGGGACGATTGGCTCACCCGTCGCAGCACGCCGCTCGTGCTCGCCACCGTCGGTGTGCTTGCATTGGCGATTGCTGGCTTTCGGGTGTTGCACACTGCGGCGACGGCGGCGCGCGAACGACGGACAGCGCACCAAGATCCGCTCACACGCTTACCGAATCGGCGTGCCTTCGACCAACAATTGCGCGCGCTCTCGACTCGAGCCCGTCGAAACGCCTCGCCGGCGAGTTTGCTGTTCATCGATCTCGACGGATTTAAATCTTTGAACGATCGTCACGGTCACGACCTCGGCGATCGGGCGTTGATCAGCGTCGCCATCACGCTGCGCGACTGCCTCGATCGTGCCGAAGATCGCTGTTGTCGCTGGGGTGGCGACGAATTCGTGGTGCTGTTGCCTGGCACGGATCGCGAGGGCGCCCTGCAAGTCGCCGAGCGCGTGTTGGACGCTTTGCGCGACGTGACGATCTGCGTCGCACCCGGTCGCCTGCTGCACGTCAGCGGTAGCGTCGGCGTCGCGACGCTTGATCGATGCGTACCCGATGCGATCGACGATTTACCCCGTCTCGCCGACCGTGCATTGAATGCCGCGAAACGCGCGGGCAAGGGCGTGGTGCTGTCGTGCTGACGACGAAGTTATTCGGTATCGCCCGTCACCGGCGGTCGTATCGTCCCTTTGATGACGATCAATAGCGCACCGGCTGCGATGAACAGCACCGACAAGCCGGCGGCGTTGAGTAGTGCCTGCGAATAACCGATGCGCGGCACGTCGATGAAGAAATACGGATAGAGTCCGGTCGCTTCGCCGCGCGCGACGACGTAGACGAGATAGCCGAGCGGATAGGCGAGAACTCGCCAGGCGTCGCTCCACACCAACGAATTTCGCGGTACGGCGAACCACCACAGCACGGGGAAGAGCGGCGGGATGGTGTAGTGCAGCACCGCGTTGCAGATCGCCTGCACTCCTTCTTGGTGGAAGAGCCGCGACAGCAGCAAGTGATAGACCGCACCGACCATCACGATCGACGCGGTCGCGCAAGTGACGACCCAAGGCTCGCGCAAGCCTGCAAAACGTCGATCGGTTGCGAACCACGGACTGAATGCGAGCGCGATCGCCGCACACAACGCATTGGTCGTGATCGTGAAGTAACCGGTGTACACGACGACGCCGTAGCCGAGACTGCGGCCCAACTCCATTTGATGCGACACGGTGAGTACGCTCTGCACGACGAGCGCGAGTCCGCCGAGGATCGCAAGCAGCGCCGCGAATTTTTGTAAAAGTTTCACGTACGTCACCAATAGTGTTGCCAGCGGGCACGCTTCACGAAGTGCTGGAAGGCTTCGCGTTTGTCTCTCGGCACCGATTCGGCATAACCGTTCGGGTCGTAGCGCTCGATGTATTGGTCGAGCACGGGTTTATAGAGTCGCAGATGCAAATCGGGAATGCGGTGTTTCGTGCGAAACGCACCGATCGGAATCATCGACGACTCACGGCACTCGAACGGACCCGCTTTGGCGAGCACGACGCCCCGCGGCCCGAAGATCGACGAGCGGCCGGGGCCGCCGTAGCCCGCGTCCTCGAAGAAACCGGGATTACGACCATGGGTCGCGACCGAATTGTTCGTGACCAGCGTGTAGAGGCTGTTGTGGTACGAGGTGAGCCGCATATCGTCCCACTCGAAGCCGCCGGTCGCAACGCGACAGATGATCTCTGCGCCTTTGAAAGCCATGCAGCGAAATAGCTCCGGCTCGAATTGCACTGCTGACATCGCGATGTTGCCGATGTCGGTACGCTCGATCGGGATCACCGCATCGAGACCGTACATTTCGACGAAGCGGTCGTAGACGTCGTAGATCACCGATGTGTATTGCTCGGCGCCCGGGAACATGCCGCGTACGTTGCGCTGTTTCCAATGCGACACGATGCTGCCGTCGGGCTTGCACATCACCATCAGATGCAAAATGTGGCCCGGCCAGTTCACCGGATCTTTGGCGTACGTACCGAAGACGATGTAGCAGTTGTATTGCTGCGCTTTTTTGGCGACTTCGGCGACCTCGGGCCCGGGCACCTCGATCGACAGCGCGTAATGCTGGTCGCGTGTCCAATTGGTGAAACCGGTGATCGGAAATTCGTGGAATAGCAACAGGTCGCAGCGACCCCCGTAGCCCTGCGCGATGTCGATACTCTCGAGAAAGTAATCGAGGTTAGCGCGCAGCCCCGGTGCAGGATTCGCGCCATCGACGCCTTGCACGCGCGTCTGCACCACGCCGACGTGGATCGCTTCTTGACGCAGTGCGACCACGGGATAGGTGCCGTCGCTGCGGACCATCGGCTCGTTCGTCGTCATCGGTGACCCCTATAAAAATTTCGTGATGTTCGTCGCTCGACTCTACCCTTCGCATCGCTACGCGTCAGCCCAGAATCGCTTCGCGCTCGTACAAACGTCCGGCGATCCATGCCAATGCCGCACCGAGTAATAGGCTCGTGCCGACCGATAGCACGACTTCGGTCGCGGTCGGCCACTCGCCGCGCAACACGCTGGTCATCAAAAAATGTTGACTGAGCGACGGCACGGCCATCAACGGCAGAGTGCGTTGTAACTCCAGCAGATTGACGAATGCGAGCGGCAAGGCCGGGATCATGATGACGATGCTCACGTAACTCTGGGCCTCGCGAAAGCTGCGCGTGAACGAGGCGACGATGGTCATCAAGCCGGCGCCGGCGGGAATCAACGGCGCCACGCAACAAACGATGGCTAGCATCGCACCGGGACCGAGGTTCGCACTCATGCCCTGCCGCTCGAAGCCGATGAATTGCGACGTGATCGCGCAGGCGGTGACGGTTAGCACCAACGACAGCAGCATGTACGTGCAGGTCGCGAGGATCTTGCCGTACAGGATGTGCGCGCGCTCGAGCGGCGTCGTGAGCAAAGCTTCGAGCGAACCGCGTTCGCGTTCGCCCGCGGTCGAGTCGATGGCGAGATTCAACCCGCCCATCAACATTGCGAGAATCACGAAATAACTCAACAAGCCGAGCACCAGCGCAGCGCGACTTACGGGTGTGGACACGTCGACGGTTTGGGTGACGAGTGGCGCCAGCGCGACGGGACTCACCCCACGCAAAATTAGCCGTCCTTGCGCGATGCCCCGACCGTAGTCCTCGAGCGTGTCGCGTACTCGACGTGTCGCATCGCGTCCGGTCAGTTGCACCGATTGGTCGACGTACAAAAACAGGCTAGCGGGCTCGGCGTCGCGGAGTCGACGCGCATAATCTTCCGGCACCAGCAACACGAGTTTGTGACGCTTGGTGCTGACCGCGTTGCGTGCCGCAGCGTCGTCGTAGGCGTGATGTTCAATGTCGATGCCGCGCGAATTCAAAAATCTCAGTAGATTCGGTGCACGCTCGCCGTGCGCGACGGCGATACTCAGAGGGTCGTTCTGCACCGCTTCGTCGCGGCTCATTGCGAAGTTCATCATGCCGGCGAATAACACCGGTCCGAGTAGCGGTCCGAAGAACAGCGCCGCCCAAACGGTGCGACGGTCGCGTAGGTTCTCGAGAAATTCTTTGCGCCAGACGACCAGTATGCTGCGCCAACTCATGCCGAACCCGCCGAGCCGATCAGTTGTACGAACGCATCTTCCAGGCCGGCCAGACCGGTGCTCGCCCGCAGTGCCTCGGGCGCACCGCGTGCGACCACCGTGCCACGCGCGATCACGACCACGTCGTCGCAGAGCGCGCTCACTTCCTGCATGACGTGGGTCGAGAACAGAATGCAATGACCCGCATCGCGTAATTCGACGAGTAGCTTACGCAAACTGCGCACGGCCATGACATCGAGTCCGTTAGTCGGTTCGTCGAGCACCAGATTGCGCGGCTCGTGCACCAGCGCCCGTGCCAGCGCAGTTTTCAATTTTTGGCCCTGCGAAAAACCTTTGGCACGCCGGTCGGCGCAATCGCCGAGTTCGAGGCGGCCGAGCAATTCGTCGGCGCGCGCACGACTCGCGTGGCGCGTCATACCGTGTAGCTCGCCGAAATAGGCGATGTTCTCGCGGGCGGTGAGGTGTGGATAAAGTCCCGATGAATGCGATAGCACACCGATGTGACGGCGGGCGGCGAGTGGATCGTCGGCGACGATCGCGCCGTCGATGAGTGCAGCGCCCGTATCCGGTCGTAGCACCGTGCACAGCATGCGCAGCGTGGTCGATTTGCCGGCCCCGTTCGGACCGAGTAGCGCCGTGATGCGACCGTCGGCGGCAACGAAACTGACCTCGTGCACGGCGCGCACCGCGCCGAAACTTTTGCCTAGCCCGCGTGCTTCGATCATGGCGCGGGCCCCGCGGGCGAAAGGAAAAACGGCGGTACGATGCGTTTATCGAGGCACGTTAGATCGAGTTTGGCGGGTTCGCCGTGCCGCAGGAATTCTTCGAACACGCGATCCATGCAGCGCACACCGAGTTGGCCGTGACCCTCATCGGCGAGCGACACGTGTCGGGCGTGTGTCAAAAACTTCATCGCGGCGACGGCGTTCGTCGGTGGCGTGACGGGGTCGTCGGAACCCGATAACAACAGCACGGGCACGTCGCTCTTCACCGGCGAGTGGAAATCCGCATCGACGGGGCCGCGCGGCCAAAGAGCGCAGATGCGCACCAGGCCGTCGAACGTATCGGCACCCAGGTAAGTCGCGGCGAGTTTGGCGCGTCGCTCGGCATCGACCGTGACGAACGGCAAATCTTCGGCGCACACCACGCTGTTGTGCATACCCGCTGCGATCGAATGTTCCAGCGATCGCGTGCTGAGCGAATACAAGGAGGCGAGTGCCGTGAAGTCGTCGGCGCGCGCGGCGCGATGTAACGCGAGTGGTAGCAGCGAGGCCTGCGCCGCGGAATAACTCGATAAGCGCATGGCGACGCGTAGTTGCGAGAGGCCGAATTCGGATTCGAGGTCGGCGATCCGCCGCGGTGTTTTGGCGAGTCGCTCGCGTAGCAGGCGATAGTCGTCGAGCGGATCACCGAACGCAGCGCGGCAAGCCGCGTCGTCACGACAGCGCGCGAAGATGCGTTGCACGGCGGCGTCCGCATCGAGCGCGAGGTCGGGACCGAGTGGTCGCTCGGGACTCACGACGCCATCGAGGATCACGCTCTGGGTGTGCTGCGGATGACGACGTAAAAAATGTTGGGCGACGCGTGTGCCGTAAGAAACACCATAAAGATTGATGCGCCCATAACCGAGCGCACGGCGCACGGCATCGAGGTCTTGCACGGCGCGGCTGGTGGTGTACTGCGCGACGTCGTGGTTCTGTTGCAGCGTTGCGAGACAGGCACGCACGGCGGGTTCGAGTCGCTGCAGATCGACGTCTTCGTCGTCTGCTTGGTCGCATTCGAGTGGCGCCGAGCGACCGGTGCCGCGCTGGTCCACCAGCACGATGTCGTGTTCCCGGTTCACCCGCCGGAACACCTGCGCCACCCCGACATACATGTCTTGTGTGCCCATACCGGGTCCGCCGGCGATCAAGAACAAAGGCTCGCGGGATTTCTCGCGGCTGACGGCCGGCACGCGCGCGATCGACAAGGTGATGCGACGCGCGCCCGGCGCGTCACTTTCGGCAACCTCGAGCGTGGCGCACTCGGCTTCGATGCCGGCGAGTCCGAGCGGATGGGCGAGGCGGCAGGGGGCGAATGTGGGCGGGGCGGCGCCGCCGGTCGATGGCCAGAGCAGGGCGGCGAGTGGCGCTGCGAGCAGCGCGGCGAGGGGGAGTCGACGATGGGTCATGGTGGGGTCGATACCGGCGGCCATGCCGGGTTCTATACAATGCGCGGCCAATTATGCTGCGCTTCGCCAAGACATTCGACGTGATCGTGATCGGCGGTGGCCATGCCGGCACCGAGGCCGCGGCTGCGGCTGCGCGTATGGGAGCCGACACCCTGCTGCTCACGCAGAGTATCGAGACGCTCGGCCAGATGAGTTGCAACCCGGCGTTCGGGGGCATCGGCAAGGGCCACCTGGTGCGCGAGATCGATGCGCTCGGTGGGGTGATGGCGCGGGCGGTCGATCGCGCCGGCATTCAATTTCGCACCCTCAATGCGAGCAAGGGTCCGGCGGTTCGCGCGACGCGTGCGCAAGCCGACCGCCAACTGTATCGACGCGCGGTGCGAGGCTTCCTCGAGAACCAACCCAATCTGCAACTCTTCCAACAAGAGGCTGCCGACCTCGTGATCGAGGGCGGTCGGGTCGTAGGCGTCACGACCGTCAGCGGCATCACGTTTGCGACGCGCGCGGTCGTGCTCACCGTCGGCACCTTCCTCGGCGGGCGCATCCACGTCGGTCTCGAGCAGCAGTCGGGCGGTCGTGCCGGCGACCCGCCGTCGCTCAAACTCGCCGCGCGTTTGCGCGAACTAATGCCACGTGTCGGGCGCCTCAAGACCGGTACGCCGCCGCGCATCGACGGCCGGACGATCGATTTTTCGATCCTGCCCGAGCAGCATTCCGACGATCCTCGCCCGGTGTTTTCGTTCCTCGGGCGGAACAATGAGCATCCTAGACAGGTTCCTTGTCACATCACTGCTACGAACGAGCGTACTCACGAGCTGATCCGCGCAGGCTGCGATCGCTCGCCGATGTTCACCGGCAAGATCGAAGGTGTCGGCCCGCGCTACTGTCCGTCGGTCGAGGACAAGATCCATCGCTTCGCCGACAAGAGCTCGCATCAGATCTTCGTCGAGCCCGAAGGACTCGATACCCACGAGGTCTATCCGAACGGCATTTCGACCAGCTTGCCCTTCGACGTGCAGGTCGAGTTCGTGCGCAGCATCCGCGGATTCGAACAGGCACACATCACTCGACCCGGTTATGCGATCGAGTACGACTACTTCGATCCGCGCGATCTGCACGCTTCGCTCGAGACGCGCACCGTGACCGGGCTGTTCTTTGCGGGTCAGATCAACGGCACAACCGGTTACGAAGAAGCCGGTGCCCAAGGTCTCGTCGCCGGTATCAACGCCGTCCGTCGGGTGCGAGGCGAAGAGGCCTGGGTGCCACTTCGCAGCCAGGCCTATCTCGGCGTGTTGGTCGACGACCTCGTGACGCGCGGTGCGACCGAGCCCTATCGCATGTTCACGAGCCGCGCCGAACACCGACTGCTGCTGCGCGAGGACAACGCCGATCTGCGTCTGACGCCGGTCGGTCGCGAGCTAGGTTTAGTCGACGACACCCGCTGGGCGTTTTTCGAGGCCAAGCGGACGGCGGCCGATGCCGAGGTCACCCGGCTCACCCGCAGTTGGATTCGCAGCCATCAGGTCTCGGCCTTCGACCTATTGCGTCGCCCCGAGATGACTTACGACCTAGTGCTCGCCGCCGGTGCCGAGCAACCCGAGTTCGCCGCGGGTGATCCGCTGCCCGCGCTCGCCGCGGCGGACGATCGCCTGCCGGCGGCGGTGCGTTTGCAGGTCGAGGTGCGCGCGAAGTACTCGGGCTACATCGAACGCCAGAAAGAAGAGATTGAGCGCCAACGCCGCAGCGAAGAATTACCGTTGCCCGCCGATCTCGATTATTCGGCCGTCGCCGGCTTGTCGAACGAGGTGCGGCAGCGGCTCGCGACCGCCAGACCCGACACGCTCGGTCAGGCCTCGCGCTTGCCCGGCATCACACCGGCGGCGGTGTCCGTATTGCTCGTGCATCTGAAGCGTCGCGCCGGCTGAGCCCCGCTGCGCGGCGCATCACTTGCGCCAGAAAGTCGGTGTCAGCAGCACCAACACGCTGAAGATTTCCAAACGGCCGAGCAACATCGCGATGGTGCACATCCAGATCTGGAAATCGGTCATGAATTGATAGTTACCGACCGGACCGGACGGCCCGATGCCCGGGCCGAGGTTGTTGATGCAGGCGACGATCGACGAGAACGCGGGCACTAGCGGCATGCCGGAGAGCAGCAGCGCGAAGGTCAGTACGACGATGGTCTGAAAATAGAGAAAGATGAACGCGAGCACCGATTGCGCGATGCGATCGGGCACGACGTTGCCGCCGATGCGCACCGGCACGATCGCCGACGGATGCACCAGCTGTTTCATTTCGCGCTGTGCCTGGCGCGCGAGCAGTAGCGTTCGGAACATTTTGATGCCACCACCGGTCGAGCCGGTGCTGCACAAGATGCAGGACAAAAACAACATCCACACCGGCGCGAAGATCGGCCAAAGGTCCCAGTTCTCGGTTGCGAAACCGGTGGTCGAGGCGACCGACACGACGGCGAACGTTGCATGCCGCAACGACGTGCCGAAACTTGCGTACGAACCATTCCAGGTCAAAAGTAGGGCGATGAATACGATGCTGATCGCCAGCATCGCGACAATCGCTTTGGCTTCCGGATCTTCGCCATAAGGTCGCAAAGACAAGGTGCGCAGCGCGACGAAGTGCCGCGAGAAATTGAGCATCGCTGCGACCATGATGGCGGCCAGCACGAGCTCGATCGCGATCGAATGGAAGAACGCGACACTATTGTCGTGTGTCCCGAAGCCACCGAGCCCCATCGCCGAAAACGTATGGCAGATCGCGTCGAGCCAATTCATCCCCGCGACTTTCAGCGCCACGATGCCGATCACCGTGATGACCGTGTAGGTCACCCACAAAGCTTTGGCCGTTTCGGTGATGCGCGGTGTGAGCTTCTCGTCTTTGACCGGACCGGGCGTCTCGGCGCGATACAGTGCCATACCACCGACGCCGAGCAAGGGCAGCACGGCGACTGCGAGCACGATGATGCCGATGCCGCCGAACCAGTGCAGCGCGCTACGCCACAACAAAATCGACGCCGGCATCGTGTCGAGGCCGGTGAGCACGGTCGCGCCCGTGGTGGTCAACCCCGATACGGCTTCGAAATAGGCATCCGTGAACGACAAACCGGGCAGCGCGATCATCAGCGGTAGTGCCGCGGAGGCGGACATCAACGCCCACGACAAACTCACCAACAAAAAACCATCGCGGGCTTTCAGTTCGCGTTTGTATTGCCGCGTCGCGACGGCGATCGCGAGACCGACCAAAACGTTGATGGCCGCCGCAGCGACGAAGTCGATGGCGATCCCGTCCGCGACGATCAGCGAACAGGCGATCGGCATCACGAACGTGACGGCGAAGAACGCCATCATCAGGCCGAGTACG
>RGUL01000080.1 GCA_010027845.1 Gammaproteobacteria bacterium | reverse complement strand
ACCGGCGCCGCGGAATCTTTGAAGGCGACCGACTGCGGCGTCGCGGCACGCGGCCGCGGCGAGTCGCTCGCCGGCCGCGGGGCCTGCGGACTAAAAGTGCGCCAGGACTTGGAACGGTAACGCGACATGCGACCGCAGCCTCGGAAAAAGCGGTGAAAACCGCCGGTAATGATAGCCCGAAACTCGCGGCTGCGCCGAGCGGATCAGCCCACGCCGCGCCACTCGCGCGTCAGCGATTCGGCATGTCGATGGCGCGCTTGTCCGCCGCGAGCGCCGCTTCGTGCAGCGCCTCGGAGAGCGTCGGATGTGCGTGCATCGTGTGCTGCAGATCTTCGGCGCTCGCGCCGTACTCGAGTGCGAGCACGGCTTCGGCGATGAGTTCGCCGGCCATCGGTCCGATGAGGTGCACACCCAAAATCCGATCGTCGTCGCGGCCCACGAGCAGCTTCGCAAAGCCCTGCGCCGCTTCCATCGCGCGCGCCCGTCCGCTCGCCATGAACGGGAAGGTACCGGTTTTGTAGGCTATGCCCTGCGCCTTCAATTGTTCTTCGGTGCGCCCGACCCAAGCGATCTCGGGCGCGGTGTAGATCACCGAAGGAATCACGTCGTAATTCACGTGTGCGTGCCGACCGGCGATGCGATCGGCGACTGCGACACCCTCTTCTTTGCCTTTGTGCGCGAGCATGGCCCCGCGCACGCAATCACCCACCGCCCACACGTTCTCGGCGGCGGTGTGGCAGTGATCATCGACATCGACATAGCCGCGCGCGTCGATAACGACGCCCGTGCCCTCGGCGAGCAAACCTTCGGTATACGGTCGCCGCCCGATGCAGACGATCAGTTTGTCGACCTTGAGCGACTGCGCAGCACCGCCTGCGTCGACGTACGTGACGTCAACCGCTTTCCCCGCAACTTCGGCAGCGGTCACTTTCGCGCCGAGCCGGATGTCGAGACCCTGCTTTTTGAAATGCTTGAGTGCTTCTTTGGCCAGTTGCTGATCGGCGATCGACAAAAACTCAGGGAGCGCTTCGAGCACTACGACTTCGGCGCCGAGCCGTCGCCAAACGCTACCGAGTTCGAGACCGATCACGCCGGCGCCGATGACGCCGAGCCGCTTCGGCACCGCATCGAATTCCAGCGCACCCCAACTATCGACGATGTGCTTACCGTCGAACGGCGCGGACCTGAGCGGCGTCGGCACCGAGCCGCTAGCGAGAATCACGTGCGTCGCCGTCAAAGTTTTACGGGCACCGTCGTGCGCGACGAACTCGACTTTACGACCCGGATGTAAAGTGCCGCGACCCTGCAGCGCAGTCACGCCGGCGGCTTTCAAAAGTCCGTTGATGCCGCCGGTCATCGTCTTGACGATGCCAGACTTGCGTTGCTGCATCTTGGCGATGTCGATCGAAACCTCGCCCGTCCGAATGCCGTGTGTCGCGAATTCGGCGTGCGCGCGGTGATAGAGTTCCGACGATTCGAGAAGGATCTTCGAAGGAATACAGCCGGCGTTCAGACATGTGCCACCGAAAGCCGCCGAACCGTCGTAGTTCTTCCAACCATCGATGCAAGCGACCTTGAGACCGTTCTGACCGGCGCGGATCGCGGCCGGGTAACCGGCCGGGCCGCCACCGATGACGATGACGTCGTAGTGTTCGCTCATCGCCTCAAACCCCGATCAACATGCGACCGGGATCTTCGAGGCAATCTTTGATCGTGACCAAAAATTGCACGGCTTCCTTGCCGTCGATGATGCGATGATCGTAGCTCACGGCGAGGTACATCATCGGGCGCACGACGATCTGACCGTTCACCACCACCGGGCGATCCTGAATCTTGTGCATCCCGAGAATCGCACTCTGTGGAGCATTCACGATCGGCGTCGACAACAACGAACCGAACGTGCCGCCGTTGGTGATCGTGAACGTACCGCCCTGCAAATCGTCGAGTCCGAGCGAGCCCGAGCGAGCCCGCGTACCGTAATCGACGATCTGTTTTTCGATGTCCGCAAAACCCATGTTCTCGGCGTTGCGCAGCACCGGAACGACGAGACCGCGATCGGTCGATACCGCGACGCCGATGTCGTAGAACTCGTGATAGATGATATCGGTGCCGTCGACCGATGCGTTCATCACCGGGAATTTGCGTAACGCCTCGATGCTCGCCTTGACGAAGAACGACATGAAGCCGAGCTTCGCACCGTGCGTCTTCTCGAAACGATCTTTGTGGCGCGCACGCAATTCGTTGACCGCCGACAGATCGACTTCGTTGAAGGTGGTCAGCAAGGCCGCGGTGTGCTGCGCCTGCACGAGACGCTCGGCGATGCGCTGCCGCAGACGCGTCATCGGCACGCGCTGCTCCTGACGCGCACCGGCCGGCGCGAGCACGGGAGCTGCCGCCGTCATTTGCGGCTTCGCTGCCTGCGCGAGCACATCGCCTTTGTTGATCGCACCGCCCAAGCCCGAGCCGGAAACTTTGCCGAGGTCGACACCCTGCTCCGCCGCGACGCGCCGCGCCGCAGGACCTGCCTTCACCTCGACAGCCGGCGCAGCGGTGGTCGTCGGCGCAGCGGTGGTCGCCGCCGCAGCGGATGCCGCAACCGGCGCAGCTTTGGCAGCCGCGCCTTCTTCGAAGATGGCCAACAAGTCACCACTTTTGACGGTCGTGCCCGGTTGCACCTTCAATTCTTTGATAACGCCCGCAGCGGGCGCTGGCACTTCGAGCACGACTTTATCGGTCTCGAGATCGGCGAGGTTCTCGTCACGTCCCGCCGCTTCGCCGGGCTGCTTGCGCCAGGCCACCAAGGTGGCATCGGCGACGGACTCGGGCAATTGCGGGACGCGGATTTCGATGGTCATTTCGCTCTCTTCCTAGAATCAACGCTTGCGACGACCCGCCGCGACGGCGGCGGTCTTGACGGGTGCTTTTTCGCGCATCGGTGCGCTCAACGCGGCGTTCACCAGCGCCGCTTGTTCGGCGTCGTGAACTTTGGCGATACCGGTGGCCGGTGCGGCGGCGGGCGCTCGGCCCGAGTACAACAACTCGCGGCCCGCGAGCGGACGATCGAGTTGATGCCGAATCTGATACCAAGCCCCTTGGTTCTGCGGCTCTTCTTGGCACCAGACGACCTCCCGCGCCTGCGGATATTTGGCGAGCACCGCCTCGTATTCCGCAACCGGGAAGGGATAGAGTTGCTCGAGTCGCACGAGCGCGACGTCGTCGAGCTTCGCCGCGCGACGCGCCTTCAAAAGATCGTAATAGACCTTACCGCTCGAAAACACGACACGCCGCACTTTGGCCGCATCGATCGGATCGACCTCGTCGATCGCGAGTCGGAACGAACCTTCCTGCAACTCGGCCAGACTCGACACCGCGAGCTCGTGACGCAGCAAACTTTTGGGCGTCATGACGATCAGCGGCTTGCGGAAACTGCGCAACATTTGTCGACGCAGCAAATGGAAAATCTGTGCCGGGGTCGACGGCACGCAGACGCTCATGTTCTGCTCAGCGCACAATTGCAAATAGCGCTCGAGGCGCGCGGACGAATGCTCGGGACCCTGACCTTCGTAGCCGTGCGGCAACAGCAAGGTGAGACCGCAGTAGCGACCCCACTTCGATTCACCCGAACTGATGAACTGGTCGATGATGACTTGTGCGCCGTTGGCGAAATCGCCGAACTGACCTTCCCAAATCACGAGCACGCCGGGGTCGGTGGTCGAGTAACCGTACTCAAACCCCATCACGGCTTCTTCAGAGAGCACCGAGTCGATCACCTGAAAGCGCGGCTGTCGCTCCGACAAATGTTGCAGCGGAACGTACGCCTCGCCGCTTTGTTGGTGGTGCAGCACGGCGTGGCGATGGAAGAAGGTGCCGCGACCGCAATCTTGACCCGAGATACGCACGGCGTAGCCGTCTTCGAGCAAGCTCGCGTAAGCGAGCGTCTCGGCGCAGCCCCAATCGAGTGACTGCTCACCGGCAACCATCTTGATGCGATTCGCGACGACTTGTTGCACGCGCGGATGCAACGGAAAACCTTCGGGCACGGCCGTGATGCGTGCACCGAGCGCTTTAAGCCGTTTGGCCTCGACCCCGGTGCGTACGCGCGCCGCGAAATCCACTTCCATATACGGCGCCCAGTCGACCGTATATTTATTGCCGATCATGCCCAGCGAGGCACGTGCTTGCGGTCGACCCTCGTCGAGGCCGCCGCGATAACGCTCGACGAGCGCGTCGCCCTCGCCCGCGCCGATCACGCCCGCGGCCTGCAAGGCATCGGAATAAATTTTGCGTGCCGTCGGATGCTTGCGAATGGCGTTGTACATCACCGGCTGTGTCGCGGCCGGCTCGTCCGCCTCGTTGTGTCCGAGACGACGATAGCAGACGAGATCGATGACGACGTCTTTGTGGAAACGCTGCCGGTATTGCATCGCCAGTCGCGTCACGAACACGACCGCTTCCGGATCGTCGCCGTTCACGTGGAAGATCGGTGCTTCGAGCATCTTCGCGATGTCCGAGCAGTAGATCGTCGAACGCGCATCTTCGGGCTTCGAGGTGGTGAAGCCGACTTGGTTGTTAATGACGACGTGCAGCGTGCCGCCGGTGTAGTAACCGCGCGCCTGCGACAGCTGCAGCGTTTCCATCACCACGCCTTGACCGGCGAATGCCGCATCGCCGTGGATGAGAATCGGCACCACTCGCTCGCCCTTGGCATCGTCGCGTCGCTCCTGACGCGCCCGTACCGAGCCCTCGACGACCGCATTCACCACTTCGAGATGCGAGGGATTGAACGCCAGCGCGACGTGCACGTTACCGCCTGGTGTGCGCAAGTCCGCCGAAAAACCTTTGTGATATTTGACGTCGCCCGAGCCCTTCAAATGCGACAGGTCGTACTTACCCTCGAATTCCGAGAACAAATCGGCCGGCGACTTACCGAGTACGTTGACGAGGACGTTGAGACGCCCGCGATGCGCCATGCCGATGACGAATTCTTCGGCGCCGAGCGTACCACCCGTCTGGATCGCATCATCGAGTAACGGAATGAGCGCATCGCCGCCTTCAAGCGAGAAACGTTTTTGACCGACGTATTTGGTGTGCAGGTAACGCTCGAGCCCTTCGGCTGCCGTCAACTGCCAAAGAATATTCTTACGCTCCTCGGCCGTGAACACGTGGTTCAGACGTCCGACTTGGAACTGGTCCTGCAACCACAATCGCTCCTCGGTGTGTGACACGTGCGCGAACTCCGCGCCGATCTTGCCCGTGTAGACCCGATTGAGGTCGTTCAAAATTTGACGCAACGTGGCGCGCTGCGGCACTTGCTCGACGCGACTGCCGGTGACGAACTGCGTGTCGAGATCGGCTTCGCCGAGGCCGAAGTATTCAAGCGTGAGCACGCGTGGCCGCTCGCGCCGCATCAAACCCAGCGGATCGAGATCGGCGACCAGGTGGCCGCGGTTGGCAAAGATTTGGATGAGTCGCGAGACCGCACCCTGCTTGGCGCCCGCAGCCGTTTCGCCACCGCCTTGCGCCGCCGCGATCGCGGGGCGCGCGAGTCGCGCTCGGCCGGCGATCGCTTCTTGAACCGCGCGGTGCGAGGCCTCCGGGGCCGACGGCCGCGGCAGTTTCGCAAAGTAGTCGCGCCAGCGCGCGTCGACGCTCGCCGGGTCGACGAGGTAGCGCTCGTAGAGGGCTTCGACGTAGTCGGCGTTACCACCGAACAGAGGGGTGGATTCGAGCTGCTCGCCGCGCGTAGGACCCATGATTTGCCGACTACTCCATACCGCCTTTTCGGGGCGCGAAGTTTAGCGGAAATAGGCTGCAAAAAACGGACGGACCCGCGAGGTCGTGGCGCCCCCGGCCGGAGTTGAACCGACGACCATGGAGTACGACAGCAATCGAAGCCGCGCGAGGTCGTGGCGCCCCCGGCCGGAGTTGAACCGACGACCTACCGCTTAGGAGGCGGTCGCTCTATCCACTGAGCTACGGGGGCGGGACCGAGCCGGTGCGCGCAGCGAAAAAATGGTGGAGCGGAAGGGGATCGAACCCTCGACCTTCGCATTGCGAACGCGACGCTCTCCCAGCTGAGCTACCGCCCCACATCCCGACGAGACCGCCAGGGCCGGTCGCGCGAGGGCGGCGATTCTAGCACCGTGCGCGGCGCGCGCCATCCGCCGCAGGTTCACCCGTCCGTCGTAATGTTACATTATAACAATCTATCCGCACGGTAACATCAGCCGCATGACCCGCTACGTACTCGCGCTTGATCAAGGCACGACGAGTTCGCGCAGTTTGCTGTTCGATCGCGACGGTACGCTCGTGGCGCTGGCGCAGCGTGAATTCACACAGCATTTTCCGCTGCCGGGCTGGGTCGAGCACGACGCGGGCGAAATTTGGACGACGCAGCGCGCGACGATCGACGAAGTGCTCGCCCGAGTCGGCGCACGCGCTCGCGACATCGCCGCGATCGGCATCACCAACCAACGCGAGACGACCGTGATTTGGGATCGCGCGAGCTCGCAGCCGATCGCACCGGCGATCGTTTGGCAAGATCGACGCACTGCCGCGCGCTGCGCGGAAATGCGTGCCACCGGTGTTGAACCGGAAGTGGCGACGCGCACCGGGCTGCTGCTAGACCCCTACTTTTCCGCCACCAAAATCGCATATTTACTCGATCACGTGCCGGGTGCTCGCACGCGGGCGGAGCGCGGCGAACTCGCCTTCGGCACGATCGATTCGTGGTTGATCTGGAATTTGACCGAGGGCCGACAACACGTCACCGATCGCACCAACGCGAGTCGTACCGCGCTGCTCGATCTTGCGAGCGGTGAATGGGACGCACGATTGTCGGAGCTGTTCGCCGTGCCGCCGCCACTATTGCCGAAACTCGTGCACTCCAGCCTCGCGCCGCAGTTGTACGCCCGGCTCGACGGCTGCGACATTCCGATCACGGGGATCGCCGGCGATCAGCAAGCTGCGCTCTTCGGTCAAGGCTGTCGCAGCGAGGGGGCAGCGAAAAACACCTACGGGACGGGCTGTTTCATGTTGCTGCACACCGGTGCATCGCCGGTGCGTTCGCAACATCGCTTGCTCACCACGCTCGCCTGCAGCACGAATTCTTTGCAGTACGCGCTCGAAGGCTCGGTGTTCGTCGGTGGTGCCGTAGTGCAATGGTTGCGCGACGGACTCGGCATCATCAAAAGTTCGGCCGAAATCGAGGCGCTCGCAGCGAGCGTGCCCGATCACGGTGGCGTGCATCTCGTGCCCGCGTTCACCGGACTCGGCAGCCCACATTGGGACCCCGACGCGCGCGGCACCATCGTCGGCTTGACTCGCGGCAGCACGCGGGCGCATCTCGCACGCGCCGCACTCGAGAGCATCGCGTTCCAAAGTGCGGAGTTACTACTGGCGATGCGCGGCGACGCGCGCGTGCCGCTCGACGAATTGCGGGTCGACGGCGGTGCGGCACGTAACGATTTTTTGCTGCAATTTCAGGCGGATTTACTCGGCGTGCCGGTTTTGCGGCCGACCGTCACCGAATCGACTGCGCTTGGTGCCGCCTATCTCGCAGGGCTCGGCGCCGGCATATGGAGCAGCGACGAATGCGCCTCGCACTGGCAGCTCGAGCGTCGTTTCGAGCCGCGCATATCACGCGAGACCGCAGCCGCACGATTGGCAGATTGGTCGCGCGCCGTTGAGCGCGCCGGGCACTGGGCGCGCGAATGAACCCGATCGTCTACGCGATACCGGTGTTCATGCTGACGATTCTTGCCGAAGCATGGATCGCGCAGCGACGCGACATCCGGGCATACGATATCGCCGACGCGATCACCAGCCTGCACTTCGGCGTGTTGAGCCAAGTGTCCAGCGCGTTCACCAAAGTATTCGCCTTCGGTATCTACGTTTGGGTGTTCGAGTCAGCTCGGCTCTTCACTCTGCCGAGTGATGAAGTCTGGGTGTGGGTCGCAGCGTTGGTAGCCTACGATTTTCTCTATTATTGGGTGCACCGCGCCGGCCACGAAGTGAATCTCGTTTGGGCCTCGCACCAAGTGCACCATTCGTCCGAGTGGTACAACCTCTCGACGGCCTTGCGCCAAACCTCGACCGGCGCACTATTCGTTTGGCCGTTGTACTTACCGATGGCGGTGCTCGGCGTGCCGCCGCTGGTGTTCGGCGCGGTCGCGCTGATCGATCTGCTCTATCAATATTGGGTCCACACCGAACTCGTCGGTAAACTCGGCTGGCTTGATCGCGTGTTCGTCACGCCCTCGAACCATCGCGTGCACCACGGCCAAAACGACTGGTGCATCGACCGCAATTACGGCGGAATTTTGATTCTTTGGGATCGACTCTTCGGTACGTTCGCCGAGGAACGTGACGACGAGCGTGTGGTGTACGGCATTCGTAAA
>RGUL01000079.1 GCA_010027845.1 Gammaproteobacteria bacterium | reverse complement strand
GTGCCGAGCGCGGGAATCCATTGAGTGATCGTCGCCGCTCGCGGCAGCAGCGTATTTACGTAATCGGAAAACGCACGCACGCTGACTGCTTGGGCCACAACCACTTGGTTCGCCACGATGGCGCGGTTGGTGTACGCCTCGAAATCGAGCGCGCGCGCCTGCCATGCGGCAGCCGATAAAGCTGCCGCATCGGCGGCATCGACGAGCCGCCGCTTCTCGTGGACACGACGCCCCGCCTCGTACGCTGCGTAGCCCGCCGCCACCAAGGCGAGCAACAACGGCAACAAGAACACCAGCGCCTGACCCCGAAGAGAGCGACGGCTCGTCAAGTCCTCACTCCTCGAAATCCGACAGCGTGCGCTGACGCGCCTCGGCATTGGCGCGGCCTTGTGCAGAACCTACGAGGCCGCGACCCGCGCCCGAGTCGTCACCCGACAACGCGGCCGCAGCGAGCGACGTCTGACCGCGAACGATGTCGCCGAACGCGCTGTACACGCCGATCGCGGCGACCGCGATCAACGCGACGATGATGATGTACTCGGTCATGCCCTGACCGCGCGTGCGGCGCTGGTTGATGCGTCTCATGTCCGACCCTCCATGCGTGGAAGCCGGCGACCGTGCCGGCCCGTGCATTGAAGCCGCACGGGGGGCGCTTGCAGAGAGTCCGAATCCGCTGTGTTTCGCTGGAAATACGTTGAATTACGCGTATCCGGACGAAGACCGCGCGATACCGAGCCTGTGGTCTAATGGCGATCTCGCCGGCACGGGCCGGCACCGTCGGAGTCGCTCCAACATGCGCCGTTACACCCTGCTGATCGCCACCTTGTGTCTGTTCGACCTTGCTGCGAAGGCCGATGAAGGCATGTGGACCTACGACAACTTCCCGAGTGCGCGCGTGCAGTCGCAGTACGGTGTGAAGATCGACCAACCCTGGCTCGATCGAGTACGCACCGCAACCGTACGGCTCGCCGGTTGCACGGCCTCGTTCGTGTCGAAAGACGGCTTGATCCTCACCAACCACCACTGCGTCGAGGGCTGTCTCGCCGAAAACTCCTCCAAAGAAAAGAGCTTCATCGAAGACGGTTTCATCGCCCGCGATCGCGAGCAGGAACTCAAGTGCGCGACACAGATCGCCGACGTACTGGTGGCGATGGAGAACGTGACCGACAAAATCGCAGCGGCTACTCGCGGCCTCGACGATCGCGCGGCCAACGACGCGCGCAAGCGCACGCTCACCGAGCTCGAGACCGAGTGCGAAAAATCTTCCGGTCTCAAGTGCCAGAACGTCGCGCTCTACAACGGCGGTCAGCAATTCCTATACAAATATCGACGCTATACAGACGTCCGCTTGGTGTTCGCACCGGAAGCGGCGATCGCAGCATTCGGTGGCGACCCGGATAACTTCCAATATCCGCGCTGGTGCCTCGACATGGGGCTGCTGCGCGCTTACGAAAACGGCAAGCCGGTGCAGATCGCCGCGCCGTTGCACATCGACTTCGCCGGCCCAAAAGAAAACGAATTCGTGTTGGTATCCGGTCATCCCGGCTCGACCGACCGATTACTGACGGTCGCGCAACTGCGTTACCTACGCGAAGTCGAATTGCCGCAGGCGTTGCTGCGCAGCAGCGAACTGCGCGGTCGGTACATCCAATTCGCCAAGACGGGCCCCACGGCCCGACGCATCGTGCAAGACCCACTCAATGGACTCGAGAATTCCCTGAAGGTGCGACGCAAACAACTGGACGCTCTGCTCGAAGAGGCGCTCATGAATCAAAAGATTCGTGACGAGAGCGCGTTACGCGCTCAAGTCGCCGCATCGCCCGAACTCAAAACCATCGGCGATCCGTGGGCCGATATCGAAAAGGCGCTCGCCACGCAACGTGATTTAGCGCTCGAAGCGTCATACATCGAAGGCGCAGCGGGCTTCAATAGTCGCCTGTTCCGCTTCGCGCGCACATTGGTGCGCGCCGCAGCCGAACGCGAAAAACCCAACGGCGAGCGCCTGCGTGAGTTCACGGACGCCGCCTTGCCGCGCGTGCGACAGACGCTGGCGGCGCCGGTGCCGCTCTACCCCGAACTCGAACGCCTAACCTTGTCGTTCGGTCTGGAGCGCATGCGCGAGTGGCTCGGCCCCGACCACCCGCAAGTGCGAGCGTTGCTCGCCAAAGATTCACCCGACTCGCTCGCCGAGACCTTGGTCGGCGGCACGAAGCTCGCCGACCCCGCCGTGCGTCTGGCGCTATGGGATGGCGGTCGAGCCGCGATCGACGCGTCGACCGATCCGATGATCAAACTCGCTCGTGAAACCGATGCGGCCGCACGCGTCCTGCGCAAACGCGTCGAGGATGAAGTCGAAGCGCCGATCAACCGCGCCGAAGAAAAAATCGCACGCGCCCGCTTCAAGCTTTACGGCACGCAGGTCTATCCGGATGCGACCTTCACTTTGCGCTTGAATTACGGGACCGTACAGGCTTGGAAGGAGAAAGGCGTGCAGCTGTCACCGTATACCCGTCTCGGCACGGCGTTCGCACGGGCCACCGGACAAGCGCCCTTCCGCATTCCCGACTCTTTCGAACGAGTCAAAGAAAAACTCGATCTCGCCACGCCGGTCAACTTATCGACCAATAACGACATCGTCGGCGGTAACTCGGGCAGTGCACTGTTGAACGCACGGGGCGACGTCGTGGGACTGATGTTCGACGGCAACATCCATTCGATTTCCGGCGCCTATTGGTTCGACACGGTCAAAAACCGCTCGACCGCCGTGCATCCGGCGATCATGCGCGAGGCGCTGTCGAAGGTGTACGGCGCGAACGCGATCCTCGCCGAGCTCGAACGACGCTAGAACTGCGCTAGAACTGCGCCGCGTCGATGCGTAACGCAGTGTCATCGAGCGTCGCGAGCAAGGCGAACTGCCCTGCCGTGCGCGCGAGATCGTGCCGAAAGAAGTGCCGGCACGCAGCGATTTTGCCGGCGTAAAAATCGTATTCGTCGGTGCGCTGCTCGGAGCGCGCCGCCGCGCTGCGAGCGCTCGCTGCAGCCGCACGCACCAGCCATCGCCAGGCGACGACGACCGTGCCGAAGGCATCGAGATAGATCGTGGCGTTGGCGGTCGCGAGCGCGACGTCGCCACGCGACGCAGTCGCCGTCAGGTGTCTCGTCACCTGCGTCAACGCGCCGAGCGCTTCACCGAGCGCCGCAACGCATTCGGCGAGCGCCGGGTACGGACGCGCCGCATCGATGCTCTGCAGCACCGCATCGGCGAATATTTGAAACGCGCGCCCACCGCGCATCGTGACTTTTCGACCGAGCAGATCGAGGCCGTGGATGCCGTATGCGCCCTCGTGGATGTGGTTCAAACGGTTATCGCGGTAGAGGCGTTCGAGCGGCAGATCACGCGTGTAGCCCGCCCCACCGGCGACTTGAATGGCTTGCTTGTTCGCTTCGAGACACCATTCGGCTGGCCAACTTTTGACGATCGGCGTGAGCAAATCGAGCAACAGCGCGGCATCCTCCGTGCGATCGTCGACCAACATCGCGCAATAAAGCACCAGATCGAGACCACCCTCGACCCAAGCTTTCTGCGCGAGCAGCATACGTCGCACGTCTGCGTGCTCGATCAGCGGAATTTGCGGCGTCGTCGGATCGCGTGATTCGAGTGCACGCCCTTGCCGACGCTCGCGCGCGTACGCGAGCGAATAGGAATAGCCCGCAAAGCCGAGTGCACTCGCGACGAGGCCGATACCGACGCGGGCCTCGTTCATCAACAAAAACATTTGCGGCAGGCCTTGCCCTTCGGCGCCGACGAGTTCGCCGATGCACGGTCCGTTTGCACCGAAAGCGATGGCGGTGTTGACGTGACCACGCCAGCCCATTTTGTGGTTTAGGCCGGTGAGCGAAACACCGTTATCGTGGCCATCGCGACGCCGCGGCACGATGAAAAGCGACAAACCTTTGACGCCGGCGGGCGCATCCGGCGTACGCGCCAAGACGAGATGCACGATGTTTTCACCAAGCTCGTGCTCGCCGCCCGAGATCCACATTTTGTCGCCACGAAGTCGATATGAACCGTCCGTCGACGGGGTCGCGAGCGTACGCACGTCGGCCAACGAGGAGCCGGCGTGCGGCTCGGACAAACACATCGTGCCGAACCAACGACCTTCCAGCAGCGGCGCGAGGTAGCGATCTCGCTGCGCGTCGCTGCCGAAGCGCGCGATTACATTGGCCACACCCTGCGTCAACATCGCATAAGAAAAGCAGGCGACGTGCGCGTCGGCGAACAACGCGCTGCAGGCTTGCGACAACAGGAACGGCAGACCTAGACCACCGTGCTCGACTGCGAACGGCATGGCGAGAAATCCACCTGCCGCGTGTGCTGCCAAAGCGCGTCCGGTCGCAGCCGGCAACACGACTTTGCCGTCGACGACGGTCGGCTCTTCGATGTCGGCACGCGCTGCATGCGGTGCAAATTCGCGCCTCGCGAGTTCTTCGGCCGCACGCAACACCGGCTCTGCGGTCGCGCGATCGAGCGCGCCCGCCGACAAAACTTCGAACAGATCGAACTCGAGTTCGCGCAAGGGAATGGCCATGCTGCAAGTATAGCGAGCGCCTGCGTTAGAATCGCCGCATGCAATACGCCATCACGCCTCCCGAACACCCGAGCGTCGCAATCGCCGGCAGCACAAAACGCTTCCCCGTGCGCCGAATTTTTTGCGTCGGGCAGAATTACGCCGATCATGCACGCGAGATGGGCGCCGACCCGGATCGCAAACCGCCGTTCTTTTTCTGCAAACCGGCCGATGCGGTGCACGAGTCGGGCACACCCTGGCCCTACCCCTCGCGAACCGCAGATCTGCACCACGAAATCGAACTCGTCGTCGCGCTAGCGCAGGGTGGCCGTGAAATCGCCAAAGAGTCGGCATCCGATTGCATCTTCGGTTACGCAGTCGGCATCGACTGGACGCGCCGCGATCTACAAGCTGCAGCCAAAAAAGACGGTCGCCCGTGGGATGCCGCCAAAGGTTTTGATCATGCGGCGATGCTCGGACCCATCCACCCGCACGCCGCAACGGGTCATATCGCAACCGGTCGCATTTGGCTCGCCGTAGACGACGTCGTCAAACAAAACGGCGACGTTTCACAACTCATCTGGTCGGTGCCCGAGGTGATCGCCGAGCTCTCGACGCTATTCGAACTGCGCGCCGGCGATTTGATTTACACCGGCACCCCCGCGGGCGTCGGTGCCGTGCGACGCGGACAACACGTCACGGGCGGCATCGACGGCCTCGGGGAAATTTCCGCAGCGATCGTCTGACTCAGGGCGCCTTCGCCGGCGCCGGTTTCTGCTCTTGCGCGTAGCGCTCGATCGATGACAGCGACGGTTCCACCCATTTCTCTGGCGCATCGAGATAGAGCGGGTATTTTTTCTCGATGTAATCCATCACTTTGCGCGGCAGCACAGCGCCGAGCTCGTCACCGCCGCCTTGATACGTCATGTATTGGCAGTGCCCGTCCGCGGGCCCCATCAACAACCACGGCAACCAAGGAGTGATCCGCGACCAAGTACCGTGGAACGGCAACTTGGTGACTTTCGAATTTTGAACGTCGGCCAACTCGACGAAGTACGTGAAGAACTCCGACACGCGCGCCATCGGACCGCCCGACTCGCGCGGCCATTTATCCGGTTGCAGCGCGTTTTTGTAAAACAAATGAATGTGACGCTCGAGCGTCAAATATTTACCCTGCCGCCGCCACGGCAGGATGAAGGGAATCTTCGGCGGTGCCGAGGCGTTGAGACCACCGTAGTTCGGCGGCGCTTCGAAGAATTCTTGGACTTGCGTATTGAAGGGATCGTTCGCCACGTGCACCACCTTCACCCGCTCGTTGGTGTATGGGTTGGTGAATTCTTCGAGCGGCTCCTGCGTCTTCAGGTCGTAATAGATACCTACTTCGCGCAACACCTTCCGATAGCCGCTGCCGCTCTCGTGCGGCAGCAAGCGCGCCATACCGAAACCCGCGAAACCAAACAAATCTTTGACCGGCTCGCCCGGGCGCACACCGGCGACGAAACCGTTGTACCAACCGGAACGCGACTTGCCGACGTCGAGATCACCGACCAAGCGCGCGAAGGTCAGCATGTTGCCGCGCGGCGTCGACAAATCGACGTACGGTCCCGACAGCGACGGCTCGGCATGGGCGGCGGCGTGGTGCCCCGCAGCATGCTTTTTAGAGCGCGCCTCGGCGACACCCGCGGCACCGCTCAATGCTAGTGCCGTCACGCCACCGAATAGAATTTCACGACGATCGAGACTCATGCATGCTCCTCCTGATCAAAACGAAAACAACGAGGCTTCGGGGGCGCTGCGCACCACCCACCATAATGCGATACACCAAATCGCTGCGATCGCGACGGCGCGGATCGCCTGCGAACCGTTTATTCCGACCGCGCCCTGCGGCACGATATCGGCGGACTTCGCACCGTCCAACATCGGGCGCACGAGATTTTCACGACGCACGAATAGGTGAACAAACACGGCGACGACGTGCAAAGCCACGGCGGCTTGCAAAACTTTGAAACTGATTTTGTGCAGCGAGGTCAAAAAATCACTTCGATCGACGGTGACGTAGCCGAAGAGCGGACCCGTTTCGCTGATTTGATCATTCGCGAACAGGCCGGTCACCGCCTGTGTGAGTAAGAGCAAAAGCAGCAACAGCACCATCCAGCCGCCCGCCGGATTGTGCCCGGCGTAGTGTCGCTGAGCGGCGCCGCGGAGATACTGCAGCACCTCCCGCGGGCCGCGCACGAATTCGACGAACCGCGCGTAATGCGTGCCGAGCACACCCCATACGATACGGGTCGCGACCAACACGAAAATGGCGTAACCGATCCGCACGTGCCACACGAACCAATCACCGGGCAACTCGCGCGTCGCCCAAGCGCCGACTACTAACAACAAAAGCGACCAGTGCATGACGCGCACCGGTAGATCCCAGACGAATATTCGCGCTCGAGCGTTCGGGTCGGTGTCGGTCACGGGTGTCGTTGGTTGAATTCTATGAAGTAGTCGTCGGGATCCCAAAGACTCAACGACGTCATTGCGATTTGCCGGCCGTCGGCGCCCCGTACCTCGAAGGTGTGCGGCGCCGCGTGGATGCGCGCGCCGAACTCGATCGCACGCCGATGCACGCCCGCGACATCGTCGCCCTGCATGACGAACACGACATCGCCGATCCCGAGACGCTCGCGGCGCGGCGGCTCGGGCAACCGTGGTGCCGTAAATTCGAGCAGACCGATCATGCCGACGATCGGGTCTTGCGACTTCATGATCACGAGGTGGGTTTGATCACCCTTTTTGCCCGCGGCCAAGCCCACTCCCGAAAGCTCGATGGTGTCGTCGTACCAGACCGAAAGTCCGATGACGTCGCGGTAGAAGGCGACCGAACGCGTCAGGTCACGGACGATCAACGTAGTGCGTTTGACGAGCGGCGTTGTCATGGATTCGGCTAGAATATCGGCCTTCCGGAGGCAATTCCATGCAATTCGAAATCTTCACCTCCGGCCTGCCGCAGGTGCAGGCCGACTGCGTCGTCATCGGCATCCACGATGGCGGCGAACTTTCCGCTGGCGCCAAAGCACTCGACCGTCGCTGCGGTGGCGCACTCGCACGTTTCCTCAAGCGCGGCGACTTCCCGGGTCGTCTCGGCGAGACGCTGTTGCTGCCCGCTTTCCCGCGTCTGAAGTCGAGCCGCATCCTGCTCGTCGGCCAGGGCGGCCACGACGTCACGCGCCGCAATTGGCGTAAGGCACTGACCGCGGCTGTTGCGGCGCTCGCCAAAACCAAAGTTTCCTCGGCCGCCGTTGCACTAACGCGACCGGCGTCGCGCGAACTCGACGATTACACTTTCGCGCGTTCAGCGGTCGAAGCGACCCGCGCCGCGCTCTACCGTGTAAACGATTTGAAGTCGGGCAAAAAACCTGCCGAACCCGCGCTGCAAAAAATCAAATTCGGTCCGCTGGCGAGCAGTGCGTTGCGCGCCGGCAAGCGCGGCCTCGCACACGGCATCGCCTCGGCGAACGGCGCGAAACTCATGCGCGACCTCGCGAATCTTCCGGGTAACGTTTGCACACCAACCTATCTCGCCGAGCAGGCGAAAGCGCTGGCGACCAAGCACCCTTCGCTGTCGGTGAAGGTGCTCGAAGAAGCCGACATTCGCGCCGAAAAGATGGGCTGCTTCCTCGCCGTCACCCAAGGCAGCGACCAACCCCCGAAATTCATCGTAATTGAACACAAGAGCCCGAAAGCCTCGCGCGCACCACTGGTGTTCGTCGGCAAAGGCATCACCTTCGACACCGGTGGCATCTCGCTCAAAGATCCAGGCGCGATGGACGAAATGAAATTCGACATGTCCGGCGCCGCTGCGGTGCTCGGCATCATGAACACCATCGCGGAACTCGCGCTACCGATGAACGTCGTCGGCCTCGTACCGACCTGCGAAAACATGCCGAGCGGTCGCGCGATCAAGCCGGGCGACATCGTCACGAGCGCGGCC
>RGUL01000078.1 GCA_010027845.1 Gammaproteobacteria bacterium | reverse complement strand
GCAAGTGCCTGTCGAGCCACCATTTCCGGGCGAAAACCCGCATTGTGGCCCACCCGGGCCGGGCGTTTGGGAGGGCTCGGGGGTGGCGGCTATACTCCCGGTCCCCTTGCCGCTGCCGCGCCGCGTCGCCGGCCGCAAGCTGAATTCGTTTTTAGAGCATTTTCAAGGACTCATGATGGCCACAGCAGCTGCGCATGCGCACCCCCTCTCCTCGATTTCGAAACCGGTGGGCGATTGGGTCCACTCGATCGCGGAGTTGACCCAGCCCGAGGCGATTCACTGGTGCGATGGCTCGGATGCCGAATACCGCCAGCTGATGACCGAACTACAAAAGTCGGGTGAGTTACTCAAACTGAACCCCGAACACTTTCCGAACTGTTTCCTCGCCCGCTCCCATCCCTCCGACGTCGCCCGCGTCGAACACCTCACCTTCGTCTGCACGACGAACCCCGAGGACGCCGGCCCGAACAATCATTGGATGGCCCCCGTCGAAGCGCACGCCAAAATGCGCGAACTCTTCAAAGGTTGCATGAAGGGTCGCACGCTGTACGTCGTGCCGTATTGCATGGGCCCGATCGACTCACCGTATTCGCGTTGCGGCGTCGAGATCACCGATAGCGCCTACGTCGTGATCAACATGGCACTCATGACGCGCATGGGTCGCGCGGCGCTCGAGCGCATCGGCCGCGAAGGTTCGTTCGTCAAAGGTTTGCACTCGACCGGCGAACTCGATCCGAATCGCCGTTTCATCATGCACTTTCCGGAAGAACTCGCGATCGAAAGTTTCGGTAGCGGTTACGGCGGCAACGCACTGCTCGGCAAAAAATGTCACGCGCTGCGCATCGCGAGCTATCAAGCACGCAACGAAGGCTGGCTCGCTGAACACATGCTGATCGTCGGCCTGCAAAATCCGCAGGGCGAGACCCACTACATCGCCGCGGCATTCCCGTCGGCCTGCGGCAAAACCAATCTCGCGATGCTCATTCCGCCGGGTTCGATGCCGGGGTGGAAGGTGTTCACCGTCGGTGACGACATCGCTTGGCTGCACCCAGGCCCGGACGGCCGACTGTATGCAATCAATCCCGAAGCCGGTTATTTCGGCGTCGTGCCGGGCACCAACCCGAAGACCAATCGCAACGCCTATGAAATGATCCGGCGCGACACGCTGTTCACCAACGTCGCGCTCACCGCCGACAACGATCCGTGGTGGGAAGGACTCGAGGGCGGCACACCGGTCATCGACTGGCAAGGGCGCCCGTACGACGCGAAGCACGGCCCGGCGGCGCACCCGAATTCGCGCTTCACCGTCTCGGCCAAGAAAAACCCGAACTATTCGCCCGAAGCCGACAGTCCGCGCGGCGTGCCGATCTCGGCCATCGTGTTTGGTGGTCGTCGCCGCGGCGTCGCGCCGCTCGTGTACGAAGCGCGCAACTGGAATCACGGCGTGCTCGTCGGTGCATCGGTCGCCTCGGAGACGACCGCTGCGGCGATCGGTGAAGCCGGCGTACTGCGCCGCGACCCGATGGCCATGAAACCCTTCGCCGGCTACAACTTCGGTGATTATTGGAATCATTGGCTCGCGATCGGCGCAAAGCTCAAACACCCGCCGCGCATCTATCACGTCAACTGGTTCCGGCGCGACGCGAACAACAAGTTCTTGTGGCCGGGCTTCGGCGACAACTTGCGCGTGCTCGAATGGATGTTGAAACGCTGCGCCGGTGAAGCGGAAGCGACCGAAACCGCGATCGGCTATCTGCCGCGCGCCAAAGATTTGAACCTCGCAGGACTCGACATCGCCGCGCCGGCGCTCGAACAGTTGTTGTCGGTCGATGCGACCGAGTGGCGCACCGAAGCGGCCGACATGGGCAAATATATGGACGAGTTCGGCGCGCGTACGCCCGCCGCGTTGCGCGCCGAAGTGCAGGCGCTGCAGCAGCGCCTCGCATGAGCGCGCGGGGTCTGCTCGCGCGCGCAGTCACGTGCACAGTCACGGGCGCAGCGGCCTGCGTGCTGCTCGCCGGCGTGACGTTCGCGGCCGACGGCGCAAAAGCCATCGAGCCATCGAAAACCGCGCTGCAAGCAGCCGCGCAATTGCGTGATCGCGCGCTGCAGTCGAACGACGCATACGACTGGCTCGCCGCGATCAGCACCGAAGTCGGTCCGCGCCAAGCCGGTTCGCGCGGCGATGCTGCCGGGGTCGCCTGGCTACGCGACAAACTCACCGCGCTCGGCTTCAGCAACGTCCGCACGCCCGAAGTGATCGTGCCGCACTGGGTGCGGGGCGAAGCGAGTTTCGAAATCGTCGCGCCGTACCCACAGAACATGGTCACGCTCGCGATCGGCGGCAGCATCGGCACACCCGAGGATGGCATCACCGCACCGGTCGTGATGGTGCAAGACGTGCCCGCGCTGCAAGCGCTCAAGCGCGAACAAGTCGAAGGCAAAATCGTGTATTTCGCCGGACGCACCGAACGCACGCGCGATGGCAGCGGCTACGGCAAAGCCGTGCGCTCGCGCCAAGAGGGCCCGAGCGCCGCCGCGACGCTCGGCGCCGTCGGCATCGTCATCCGCTCGATCGGCACCAGCAATAACCGAATCGCGCACACCGGTACGCTCACCTACAACATCGGCGCCCCGCGCATCCCCGCCGTCGCGATCAGCAATCCCGATGCGAACCTGCTCGAACGCCAACTCGCGAGCGGCAAGCCCGTCAGCGTGCGTATGCGCGTCACGGCGCGCGATCTGCCGCAAGTACGCTCAGCCAACGTGATCGGCGAAATCCCCGGCACCGATCTCGCCAATGAAATCGTGCTGGTCGGCGGACACCTCGATTCTTGGGACCCGGGCTTCGGCGTGCAGGACGACGGCGCCGGCGTGATCATCGCCATGGCCGCGGCGAAACTCGCTGCGAGCATGGAACCGAAACCGCGCCGCACCATCCGCGTAATCGGTTTCGCCAACGAAGAATTCGGATTATCGGGCGCGTTCAAATATCCGGCTGACGAAGGCAAAGAAAACGTCGATCGTCACGCCTTCGCGATGGAAGCCGATCTCGGCGCGGGGCCCGTCTGGAAGTTGAGCGCGCGCGTGCCCGATGCGCATTGGCCGCTGATTCTCGGCATCCATCGCACCGTCAAAAATTTGGGGGTCGAGCTCGGCGACAACAAGACCGGCGGCGGCTCGGATTTAGGCCCGCTGCGACGGCAAGGCGTGCCGACGCTCGCGCCCGCGCTCGATGCGACCAACTACTTCGACATCCACCACACGCCGAACGACACGCTCGAGCAGGTGGACCCCGCGAAGCTCAAACAATCGGTCGCCGTGTTCGCAGTGTCGGTGTATCTCGCCGCGATGGCCGACGGCCCCGTCGAGCGCATCGCGACCGAACCCAACGCGCGCAATTGATGCGCGCTCGCGGCCTACGCCGCGAGCAACGCCGCGCGCCGAATCAATTCCGGCCCGGCGTCCCGCTCGCGCGCGCCCTCGGATAACAACCGACGATACTCCCGCGCACCCGGCACGTGACTCAACAGTCCGAGCAGATGGCGCGTGATCGCGGGCAACCGCTCACCCCGCGTCATCTCGTCTTCGGCGTACTCGGCCATGCGCGCCAACATTTCCGTCACCGTCGGCGCTCGATAGTCGAGGCCCTCGGCGCTCGCGAGCGAGCGTAAAATTTCCGCGATCACCATCGGTCGGTGATACGCCTCGCGCCCGATCATTACCCCGTCCGCCCAGTCGAGTTCGCGCATCGCGGCCTCGGCCGTTTGCAAACCGCCGTTGAGCACCAGCGGCATATCCGGAAAATCTTCTTTGAGGCGACGTGCCACGTCGTACCGCAGCGGCGGGACTTCACGATTTTCCGCCGGCGACAAACCGCCGAGCACCGCCTTGCGCGCATGCACGATCACACAATCTGCACCGGCCGCGCGAACACCCATCAAAAAATCCGCGAGCGCGTCGTAATCGCGCTCATCGAAACGATGCACCGCATCGTGCACGTCGCGCATCGAACCGTTCAAGGTTCCGATCCGCATCTTCACCGTGACCGGGATGTCCACCGCCTCGCACATCGCCGCGATGCAGTCCGCGACCAGCGACGGCTCGTTCATGAGACACGCACCGAACGCGCCTTTTTTGACTTTGTCGGACGGACAACCACAGTTGAGATTGATCTCGTCGTAGCCCTCTTCCGCACCGTAACGCGCCGCCGCAGCGAGATAGTCCGGCTCGCAACCGCCCAACTGCAAGGCCACCGGGTGCTCTTCGCGGCGGAACTCCAACAGCTTTTCACGATCGCCGCGCAGAATCGCCGACGCCGTGACCATCTCCGTGTAAAGCAACACGTCCGGCGAAAAGCCGCGCAAAAAATAGCGGCAATGCCGGTCGGTCCAATCGAGCATCGGGGCGACGGAGAGGCGACGGTCTAACACGGGCGCGAGTGTACGAGGAAATTAGTGTCGCGGTGGCTGAACATGCATCAACGATCCCAAAGTCTGCGCAGCGGAACCGCGCGCATCTTATCGCCCGGCAAAGCAAAAGCGAACGTCGACAGCGATCGCGGGAAATCAGTTCCGGCCATTTGCTCGTTAGAGTACCGTCTGATTGATGGTTTCGATGCCGTCCAATTGCATAATAACTACGACCGGGACATCCCACATGCGACAATACCCGCATGGATTTTACGCACCCCGAATTCTGGATCGCCGTTGGTCAGATCATCATGATCGACGTGCTGCTCGGCGGCGACAATGCCGTGGTCATCGCCCTTGCCTCGCGCCGGCTCCCGGATGCCCAGCGCAAGCAAGCCATTCTGTGGGGCATGGCGGGTGCGATCGGCTTACGCGTCGTGCTGATTTTCTTCGCACTGCAATTGCTCAAAGTGCCGCTGCTGAAAGTGATCGGCGGCGTATTGCTGCTCTGGATCGGCATCAAATTATTGATGCCGCAGCACGACGACGGCAAAGAAATCGAACCGGCGGATAATCTTTTCGGCGCCATCAAAACCATCGTCATCGCCGACGCCGTGATGAGCCTCGACAACGTCATCGGGATCGCCGGCGCCGCCAAAGATCACCTCGGCCTTGTCGTGTTCGGCCTGTTGATCAGCATCCCCATCATCGTCTGGGGCAGCCGCTTCGTGCTCACCCTGATGGATCGCTTCCCGATCGTGATCTTGTGCGGCGCCGCACTGCTCGGCTGGATCGGCGGCGGCATGATGGTTGAGGACGTTTGGTTGAAGCCGCAATTGGCAGATCTCGCCGCGAGCGTCGGACCGGCGTTTCACTACCTCGCGGCAGCGATCGGTGCGGCACTCGTCGTCGTGATCGGCAAAGTGCTCGGCCGTGCGCCGGCACCGGCCTCCGACGGAGCCTCGAACATCAAACCGCCGACCGACTGAACGACACTGCGGAGGTCCCATGCTGACGTTGCTGTTGCCCATCGACGGTTCCGACTATTCCGCGCGCGCGATCGACTACGCGATTCGGCGGGCTCACGAAGCGCGCGAGGGCGCCCAGGTGCATCTCGTCAACGTGCAGCCGCAAATCGCAACACCGCACGTGAAATTGCTCGTGAGCCGGGATTCATTAGACGATTACTACCGCGACGAATCGGCGGCCGTGCTCACGCCCGCGCTCGAATCATTACGGGATGCAAAAGTGCCGACGACCGCTCACAGCCGTGTCGGCCATGCCGTCGATCACATCATCGAATGCTGCGCCGCGCAGCACTGCGACGAAATCGTCATCGGCACGCACGGTCGCGGCGGCTTCAAAGGCGCGCTGATGGGCTCGGTCGCGCAAAAAGTCGTGCACGCCGCGACAGTTCCGGTCGTGCTCATTCGCTGATCGCGGCACGCTGCTGCCACAAATCGCTCACGTGCTCCTGCCAAAAGCGTGGACTCGTGAACCACGGAAACGCGCGCGGGAATGCCGGGTCGTGCCAGCGCGAGGCGATCCACGCCGCGTGATGCACCATCCGCAGCGCACGTAACGGCTCGATCAACTCGCGCTCGTATTCGTCGATGTCGTGAAACTGCCGATAGCCGCCCGCAAGCTCTCGCCACTGCGCCTCACGCTCGTCTTCCGAGCCCGACAAAAACATCCAAAGATCTTGGATACGCGGCCCGCTCATACAATCGTCGAGATCGACGAACACCGGTCCGCGCTCGTTCCAAAGAATGTTGCCGAGATGACAATCACCGTGCAATCGAATGCGCGACACCGGGCCGACACGCTCGATCGCCGCATCGACCGCCTCGAGCAACAGCCCCGAAGCCTCTTCGTACTTGTCGGCGAGTGCCGCGTCGACTCGTTCGCCCAGCAACTCGGACTCGAGTAGCGTCGCCCGCGCATCCCAACCCAACCTATCGCTGTCGAGCGTCGGGCGCAGCGCAAAACGACTGCGTGCGCCGACCGCGTGCAATCGGCCGAGCGTGCGGCCGATGAGATCGAGTGAACCGCGCGCATCGATCTCGACCGCGCGCGCCGCCAAACGTGGAAACACCGCATAGCGTAAACCGGCGTGCTGCAGCAGCGTTGCACCGTCAAAGATTTCGGGCGCAGCGACCGGCAAATCCGCCGCGAGCAACTCGTGCGTGAAGGTGTGCTCTTCCAAAATTTGCGCATCGCTCCAGCGCCCGGGCCGATAGAACTTCAGCACCAATGCGCCGCGTTCCGGCACACCGACCTGGTACACGCGATTTTCGTAACTATTGAGCGCGAACAAGCGCCCGTCGCACTCGAAACCGAGCCGCTCGAGTGCCTCGATCACGACATCCGGCGAGAGCCCCGCAAAGGGTTGTGCCGTGCGGTCCGTCTCGTTCATCACTGCACGCACGACGACATGCGGGCCGCTGCCGGCGCGGGCATACCGGCCGGCGCGGGCGCATTCGTCCCGACGATCGCATAACTACACGAAGACACCAGATTCACCCTCTAGTCACGCGACGCATTGTGCCCGACCCTCGACGCATCATGCACAACGCGAGAGGCACACTTGGCAAACTCGTCGACGAAGCCTTGGCCGGCAAAGAGGTCATCCTCGCGCGCAGCGGGCGACCGGTCGCGCGCATCGTGCCGCTCAACGAGACGCCGCGGCCGCGCAAACTCGGTGCGCTCGTCGGCAAAATAAAACTGCCCGACGATTTCGACGCGCCTCAGCCCGAAGCCCCGTCGTGAGGCTGCTGCTCGACACGCAGGTGTTGTTGTGGGCGCTGGCCGCACCCGAGCGTTTGCCAAAACCCGTGCAAGCCGAGCTCGCCGTCGCCGAGGTCTATTTCAGCGCCGCCTCGATCTGGGAAATCGCGCTGCACCGCAGCGCCGGACGGCTCGCCTTCGATGCAGTGACGATCGTCGCCGCCGCCGAGGAAACCCGCTTCACGGCCGTCGCCGTGAGCGTGCGGCACGTCACGGCCACCGCGCCGCTCGTCGAGCGTCACCGCGACCCGTTCGATCGCTTGCTGCTCGCACAAGCGCTCACCGAGCCGCTCGTGCTGCTGACGAACGATGCGAATCTCGCCGCCCACGGCCATCCCGTGCGCCTGCTATCCTCGCGCCTCTCATGACGCAACGATCGATCCTCGTCACCGGCGGCGCCGGTTACATCGGCAGCCACGTCGTGCTGCAACTGCGCGAGCGCGGCGAACGCGTCATCGTGCTCGACGATTTGAGCACCGGCTTTCGCGAGGCGGTGCGCGATGCGCCGCTCATCATCGGCAATGCGGGCGACGTCGCGCTCGTCAAAAAAATATTGCACGAACACGACGTCGACACCGTCATGCATTTTGCCGCGTCGATCAGCGTGCCCGATTCGGTGCGCGACCCGCTCGCCTACTACCGCAACAACACCGTCAACACGCGCGCCCTGCTCGAAGCCTGCGCGGCGCACGGTTTGACGCAGTTCGTGTTCTCCTCGACCGCCGCGGTCTACGGCATGCCCGCCACCGGCCGCGCCGCCGAGAGTGACCCAACCGCGCCGATCAATCCCTATGGCCGCTCGAAATTGATGTCGGAATGGATGTTGCGTGACGTCGCAACGGCGACGGCGACGGCGACCGACAATATCAACGCCGTCAACGCCAAAAATCCGCTGCGTTACGTCGCGCTGCGCTACTTCAACGTCGCCGGCGCCGATCACCAACTACGCATCGGCCAGGCACTCAAAGCGAGCTTTCATCTCGTGCACGTCGCAGCGGAACACGTTTCCGGTCGACGCGCCGACATCGCGATGTTCGGCACCGACTACGACACCGCCGACGGCACGGCGATTCGCGATTATTTACACGTCGAAGATCTCGCGCGTGCGCACCTCGATGCGCTCGCGCATCTGCGCGCGGGCCGCGAATCGACCACGCTCAACGTCGGTTACGGTCACGGCTACAGCGTGCGCGAAGTGCTCGATGCCGTGCAGCGCCACAGCGACCGCCCGCTCGTCATCCGAACCGGTCCGCGCCGCGCCGGCGACCCCCCGGTGCTCGTCGCCGAGGCGTCGCGCATCCGCGCCGAACTCGGCTGGCAGCCGCAGTACGACGACCTCGACCAAATCGTGCGCAGCGCGATCGAGTGGGAGAAGAAATTGCGGGCTCACCCGTGGGGGTGAGTGTTGGCGTCCCCAAGGGGATTCGAACCCCTGTTACTGCCGTGAAAGGGCAATGTCCTAGGCCTCTAGACGATGGGGACGCCGAAGTCGCATA
>RGUL01000077.1 GCA_010027845.1 Gammaproteobacteria bacterium | reverse complement strand
GAAAGGTATACCAAAGGCCATGAAAAAACAAGATGTTACGCCGCACACCGAGAAAACCTCGGTACGTCGAGTGACGGTGGGCGAGGATTTCGCCGGCGTGCGGCTCGATAAGTTTCTGGCCAGCCATTATCCGGGCGTGCCGCGCACGCGTTTGTTTCGCGTGGTGCGCAAGGGCGAGGTGCGGCTGAACGGCAAGCGGGCCGAAATCGATACGCGCGTCGCCCTGGGCGACGAGGTACGTCTGCCGCCGATCCGCGAGCTCGCCCCGGAGGATGCCGGTGCGCCGGGGCCGACCGGCGTCGCGGGCGCTAGTGCCACGGCGCGTGGTCCGCGACTGCCCAAGGGGCTGGTCGAGTCGGTCACGCGTGCCGTGTTGCACGAGGACGAGCGGCTGATCGTGATCGACAAACCCGCCGGCCTCGCGGTGCACGGTGGCAGCGGTATCAATCACGGCGTCATCGAGGCGTTGCGTGCCGCGCGGCCCGACGAGCGCGACAAACTCGAACTCGTTCACCGACTCGATCGCGACACCAGCGGGGTGTTGTTGATCGCGCGACGCCCGGCAGTACTACGTATGTTGCATGCGGGTCTGCGCGACGGTGAAGGGTTCGAAAAACGTTATCTCGCGCTCGTCAAAGGTCAATGGAACCTCGGCAAGAAACGCATCGATGCACCGCTGCGCACCGATCTGCGCGTCGGCGGTGAGCGCACCGTCAAAGTCGCCGTCGGCGGTAAAGAAGCGATCAGCGAGTTCCGACCGGTGCAATTCTTCGGCCGACTGGCGACGCTCGTCGAGGTGGAAATTTTGACCGGCCGCACGCATCAAATTCGCGTCCATGCCGCTTACGCCGGTCATCCGGTCGCTGGCGATCAAAAATACGGCGACGAAGAATTCAACGAAGAAATGTGCAAATTCGGGCTCGAACGCATGTTCTTGCACGCCTCGAGCTTAACGCTCACCTGGCCGGATCGCGGCACGCCGTTTAGCGTGAATGCGCCGCTGCCGCCGGAGTTGGCGAAGGTGCTCGATGCGCTCGCAGCACGTCGGCGACCCAGATGAGCGGCAGGCCGATGATGGCGGTCGGATCGATGCTCTCCATGCGTGCGAGCAGCGTGATGCCGAGCCCTTCGCATTTGAAGCCGCCGGCGCAATCGAACGCGGGCTCCGCCTCGACGTAAGCCTCGATCTCCGATCGCAAAAGTTCGCGAAATACGCAGCGCGTGTCGTCCACGTGTTGCGCCCTCAGGCCCGCCTCGATGCCGACGATGGCGACCGCCGTGTGAAAGGTCACGGTGTGACCGGCGAGGCGGCCGAGTTGGGCGATTTGTGCGGCGGCGTTACCGGGTTTGCCGAGCGGCTGATCGCCGAGGGCGCAAACTTGATCCGAGCCGATCACGAGTGCGCCGGGTTCGCGTTCGGCGATCGCGCGGGCTTTGGCGAGTGCGAGGCGTGCCGCGAGCGCGCGCGGCGACTCGCCCGGCAACGGGGTTTCGTCGACCTCGGGTGAGCGACACTCGAAAGGCAGTCCGAGACGCGCGAGCAGTTCGCGCCGATAGCGCGACCCGGAGGCGAGCCAGAGCGGGCGGGTGAGGTTGGTTGGGTGTCGTTCGGCCACAGAATCAACGGCTTGGAGCCGATCCGTTTTGACTCGCAGGGGGGTGATCCCTATTATACGCGCCCCATGCCGGCCGACTGGTCTCGTACCGTTGATGTCGAACGTCTGGCCGACGTGGGCGAGGTGCGTGAGTTCGATCTGCCCTACGCGGAATTACCGCGCTTGGTGCCGGAACTAGCCTCGCTCGAGGGCGTCGCCCGGTGCCGCATCGCATTTTCGCGCGAGCGCGGATTTCCGGTCGCCGACATCGACGTGCGCGCGCGCTTGCCGCTGCGCTGTCAAAGATGTCTGCGCATGGCGCCGCTTGAGGTCGCGCAACGTTCGCGGGTGTGGCTGGTCGCCGAGCCGGCCGCGGCCGATCGACTGGAGGCGGGCATTGAGCCCGTGCTCGCGCCCGACGGGCGAATCGCGCTGCGCGATCTCGTCGAAGAAGAATTGCTGCTCGTGGTGCCGTTGGTGCCGCGGCATGAGAATGAGGCCGATTGCGGACGCTTGGCGTCCGACGAAGCCGATGTGAGACAAACGCCGTTCGCAGGGCTGGGCGAGCTCCTGAAACGCGGTAACTGATGGCCCCTCGCCCGAGCGTTCAGGAGTACTCGACATGCCAGTTCAAAAAAGCCGCAAGACCCCTTCGAAGCGCGGCATGCACCGCTCGCACGACGGCCTCGCCAAGCCCGCGTTGTCGGTCGACCCGCAGTCGGGCGAAACGCACTCCCGTCACCGCATCACGCCCGATGGCTTCTATCGCGGCAAGCGCGTGATCGAGAAGCCGGCGGACGAAGACTCGGCCGGCTGAGTCGGCACGCCGGCGGTCCGCGTCGGCGCCTCCCATGACCGTCATCGCTGTCGACGTGATGAGCGGCGAGCGTGGTGCACTCGAGTGCATTCGCGGCGCATTGCTCGCGGCCGCAGCAGAGCCGGATCTGCGCCTGCTGTTGGTGGGCGATCCCGCCGCCATCGATCCCGAACTCGCGCGGCTGCAAGTGGCGACGAGCTTGCGGGCGCGCATCGACACCGTTGCCGCGCACGAAATCGTGCACATGACCGACTCGCCGCGCGAGGCGATTCGGCGCAAGAAAAATTCTTCGATGCGGATCGCGGTCGATCTCGTGCACGACGGTCGTGCGAGTGGCGTCGTGAGCGCCGGCAACACCGGCGCGCTCACCGCCATCGCGCATTTCGTCCTCAAATGTTTGCCCGGCATCGAGCGCGCACCGATCATGTCGGCGATTCCTAACGCGCGTGGCGTCACCCACATGCTCGACCTCGGCGCGAATACCCGCGCTACGCCGCCGCAACTCGCGCAGTTCGCGGTGATGGGACGCATCGTCGCGCGCGACGTGCATGGCATCGCCGCGCCGCGCGTCGGTCTGCTCAATATCGGCGTCGAGGAGACCAAAGGTCACGAGCTCGTGCAGGAGGCGCATCTGATGCTGCGCGCACTCGCGAACGACGCCGATCCCGAACGACGCATCGACTATCTCGGCTTCGTCGAGGGCCACGATATTTTCACCGGTGAAGTGGACGTGGTCGTCACCGACGGCTTCACCGGCAACGTCGCACTCAAAACCATGGAAGGCGTCGCGGCGTTGATCGGCGCACGGTTGCGCGCCGAATTTCATGCCTCGTTGCCGAGTCGGCTCGCCGGGCTCGCGGCGCGGCCGGTGTTGCGACGCGTCTCTGACACGCTCGATCCGCGGCGTTACAACGGCGCCGTCATGGTCGGTCTCGGTGGCGTCGTGGTAAAAAGTCACGGCAGTGCCGATCAAGTGTCGCTCGCCCGTGCGATCGCGATCGCGGCGACGGCGGTGCGCGGCGGGCTCGTCGCGCACGTCGGCCAGGCGCTCGGTAGCGCACCATGAATGCCGACGGTTCGACCGCCGACGCCCGGCAGCACGACGCACGGAAGGACGACGCATGTTGAAATATTCGCGCATCGCCGGCACCGGCAGTCATCTGCCGGAAAAAGTTTTGACCAACGCCGATCTCGAGCGAATGGTCGAGACCAACGATCAATGGATCCAAGAGCGCACCGGTATCCGTGAGCGCCACATCGCCGCGCAGGGCGAGACCACCGTCGATTTGGCCGTGCCGGCGGCGCGTCGTGCCTTGCAGGCTGCGGGCGTCTCGCCCGACGACGTCGATCTGATCGTCTTCGGCACGACTACGCCCGATCAAGTTTTTCCGAACTGCGGCGCTTTGCTGCAAGATCGACTCGGCATCCGTAATTGCCCGGCGATGGCGCTCGAAGCGGCGTGCAGCAGCTTCATCTATGCGTTGTCGGTGGCCGACAAATTCGTGCGTTTGGGCGAGTCGAAATGCGCGCTCGTAGTCGGCGCGGAAACTTTGAGCCGGATCGTCGATTGGACCGATCGCAGCACCGCGATTTTATTCGGTGACGGCGCGGGTGCGGTGGTGCTGCAGCCGGCGGACGAGGCGGGCGTGATTTCGACGCACTTGCACACCGACGGCTTTTACAAAGATTTGCTCTACTGTCCGGTCGGTCCGTCGAAGGGCTTCCATATCGACGAGACCGGTCGCACGCCCATGTTCATCCACATGGCTGGCAACGAGGTGTTCAAAGTCGCGGTGAAGTCGCTGGGCTCGATCGTCGACGAGACGTTGGCGGCGAACGGTCTCGACAAGTCCGCGATCGATTGGCTAGTGCCGCATCAAGCCAACATTCGCATCATCCAAGCGACGGCCAAGAAACTCGAGATGCCCATGGAGCGCGTGATCGTCACCGTGCAAGAACACGGCAACACGTCGGCTGCGTCGGTGCCGCTCGCGCTCGATGCCGGCGTGCGCGACGGTCGCATTAAGCGCGGCGATCTGATTTTGCTCGAGGCCTTCGGCGGCGGGCTCACCTGGGGTTCGGCGCTGATCCGGTTCTGATCGCGCCCGTGTCACACGGGCGCGTTTCGAATGCGCGGCGTTCTTTTTTCGCCGTAGCGAAACGGACGATTACTTGGAGATCGAACGCTTGAACATGCGGTCGATCTTCTCGTTCGTCGCATCGCAGCACGACTGGCTGGCCTGCGCGGCCGACAGCGCCTGGTTGGCGGTGTTCTGCGCAGCGCCCGCGGCGGTGCCGGCCTTGGCGGCAGCGGCGCCGGCGGCATCGGCCGACGACTTCGCGGCAGCGACCTGCGACTGCAGGCTGGCAACTTGCGACTTCAACGAATCGACCTGCGCCTGCAACGGCTTGAGGTCGGTGCAACCGGCGAGCGCAGCAACAGCGGCGACAGCGGCGAGCTTGACGATGATCGGGGTCTTCATTGGATGTTCTTCCTCGGTCAGGTTGTCGAAAAGGGGTCTAAAAACTCGGAAGGGGTTTCCGTGCCGGATATTGCAACAAATTCGGCCGAAACATTCAACACGGAAACGCACGCAAGTAAGTGTTTCCCGCAGGATTTTTGTCCGCGCGGTATCCTTACGGGCATGGAGCAGAGCGTGCTGTTCGTGCCGGTGAGTGGACCCTCGGGCATGGGCGAGTTCGCCCGTACCCGCGCCGTGGCCGATGCGCTGGTGGCCGCGTGGCCCGCCGTGCGGCCACATTTTTTGCTGCATCGCGAAGCGCCGTACGCGCAAGGGTTGCGCTACCCGGTCATCCGCTTACCGAAATCGCCGACGCTGTGCTCGAACGAAGTGATCGCCGCGATTCAAGCGCTGCGTCCCAAAGTCGTGTGGTTCGACAACGCCGGTCGCACCGATCAACTGCGGGCGGCGCGCGCCGTGGAAGCGCGCGTGATCTACGTGAGTTCGCGGGCCCGCCAGCGATATAAAGCGTTTCGTCTGCGTTGGCTGTCACTGCTCGATCGTCACTTCATTTCCTATCCCGAAGCGCTCGCCGGCGAACTCGGCTTTTTCGAGCGCTGGAAATTGCGCTACGCGCGCGGTGCGCAGGTGCGCTTTCTCGACGCCATGCTCGCACCGTTCGACTTTGAAACTATCGATCGTGCGCTGGCGGGGTTCGCGCCCGAGCTGGTCGTGGTGCCGGGTGGGGGCAGCGGCTTTCACGATTCGACGATGACGCCCGAGCGGTTTGCGCATTGGGCGCAGGCGCTCGCGATCGCCGGTCGCCGAGTGGTGTTCGTCGCCGGCCCGTCGTTCAAGATGCCGCTCGCAGAAACGGCGAATTTTCGCGTGCTGCGCAATCTCGGCGGCGGCGCGCTGATGGCGCTCTTGCAGCGGGCGCGGCTCGTGCTCGTCAACGGCGGCGATACGCTGGTGCAGGCGATCGTGCTCGGCAAGGCGTGCGTCGCGGTACCGATCGCCGGCGATCAACCGGCGCGCATCGCGCGCTGCGTGGCGTTGGGGGCTGCGCTCGCGCCACGGCCCGACGACGTTGAGGCCACCTGTGCGGGCTTGCTCGCCGATGCGACCCGCATCGCCGTGCTCGAAGCTTCGATCGCGACGCTCGGTTGGCACGATGCGATGCCGCACGTGATCGGGCTTTTGGAGGATTACCTCGGCTACGCTTGGGTGCGCGCTATGCGCAGCGCTTCGTAGGCCGCCAGCGTTTCGCGGGCGACGTTGTCGAGGTGCCAAGGCGTCAGGTCCACCGCGCACCGCAGGCGCGGCGCGCACTGTGCCGCCGACAGGGCGGCGGCCATCGCCGCGACGTCGTCGATCGGCACCAAGGTGCCGGGTAAGCGCGCGAGAATTTCCGTCGGTCCTTGTGTGCGCGTGGCGAGCACGGGCGTACCGGCATCGAGCGCCTCGAACAACACCCGCCCTAGCGGTTCGCTGCGCGAGGGGCTCACGAACAGATCGAAGGCTTGATAAAAATCTTTGGCGTCATCACGAAAGCCGAGCAGTTTCACCGGCGCATCGCCGATCAGTTTCTCGAGCGACGCGCGCTCGCGACCAGCGCCGACGATGGCGAGCTTCGCGTGCGGTGAGCCGGCCTCGCGAAACGCACGGATCAACACGTCGAAACCTTTAGAGTGTGCAAGTCGGCCGACGCCGCCGATCAAAAAATCGGTGTCGCTCGCACCGCACTCGGCGCGCAGTGCCGCGCGCCGCGTCGCAGCGATGCGCGGCTGCGGAATCAAAGATTCGTTGATGTCGAAGATGCGACCGCGATAGTGCGCGAGATCGCGTTTCTGCCAGGCGGCGATGACGATGAGTCCGTCCATCTGCAAAAAATGCCGGCCGTTCACCCACATGTGCAGCGTTGCGATCGTCGGGCAGGGCGGGCGCCGGCGCCACGGTGGCCGCATGCGAGCAACGAGCCGCGTCGCTTTGCGCAGATGGGTGTGGATCACTTCGGGCTGTAATTCGCGTACGGCGCGCGCGAGGCCGAAGCCCGGAAACCACGGATGCACCTCGCGCACCGTGACGCGCGGGTCGAGATGGTCGCGGATCGACGCGCCGCCCGCGCCACGATGATCGCGACGGATCACCAACGAAACTTCGTGTTCGGCGGCGTGGGCGTTGCACATTTCGGCGGTGGCGCGTTCGGTGCCGGCAAAACCGCGTGACAGGACGACGTGCAGGATGCGCATGCGCGAAATTCTCTCAGAGTGCGCGACGGATCGCGCGCGCAGCGTTACGGCCCGGCAAGCCCGTGACGCCGCCACCCGGATGCGCGCCGGAGCCACAAAGAAATAGACCGGCCACGGGTGTGCGGTAGTCGCCGTAACCGAGCGCAGGACGTGCCGCCCACAATTGGTCGAGACCGAGTGCGCCGTGAAAGATGTCGCCGCCGGCGAGCCCGAAGCGGCGTTCGAGATCGTAGGGTGAGAGTACCGAATGCCCGAGTAGCGAGGCACGAAATCCCGGCGCGCGTCGCTCGATGGTGTCAAAGATGCGTTCGATCGCTTGCGCGCGCAGCGTCGCGTCGTCCCAATTGCGCTGCGGTGCGTCCTCGCGGGCGAGTACGTAATCGAAGTGTTGGCAAAAAAGACTCGCAACGTGTCGGCCTTGCGGTGCGAGCGTGTCGTCGAGGGTCGAGGGAATCAGCATCTCGACGATCGGCTCGCGCGACATCCCTTCGAGTCGCGCGCTCGCATGGGCGCGGTCCATGTAAGCGAGCGAGGGCGCGAGAATGATGCCGGCCCCGAGATGCGCAGCGTCGGTGCGCGAGCGGCGGGCGACGAAACGCGGTAACTCAGCCAGTGCGACGTTCATGCGGAACGTGGCCGAATTGGCGCGCGAGCGCTCGATGTGCGCGCGGAAATCGGCGGGCAAATCTTCGGCATCGAGCAGGTTCAAAAATAGTGGTTTCGGGCCGACGTTGGCGGCGATCGCGCGGGCGCGCATCACGCGGCCGTCCTCAAGTTCGACGCCGAGTGCGCGACCCTGTTCGGTGACGATGCGTCTGACCGGTGCGTCGCATTCGATTCGCACGCCGAGTCGGCGCGCCTCGGTGGCCATCGCCTGCGTGATCGCGCCCATACCGCCGACCGCATGGCCCCACACGCCGGGCTTGCCGTTGGTTTCACCGAAGGCGTGGTGCAGCAGCACGTAGCCGCTGCCCGGCGTATACGGGCTCGCATACGAACCGACCACCGAGTCGAAGCCGAGTACGGCTTTGAGGCCTTCGCCCTCGAACCAATGATCGAGCAGTTCGCCCGCACTGCGCGTGAAGAACTCGTGCAGTGCGCGTTGTTCGGCGAGCGGCAGTGCGCGAAATCTTTGACCGACGCGCAGCACTTCGAAGATATCGGACCAGCGGGCGAGATCGGTCGGTGGCGTGCGATGCAGCAAGTCGCGCAGCAGCGCGACCGCCTGGTCGAGCAGCGCATGAAAGGCGGGCAAACGTTCGGCATCGCGACGGCTGAAGCGCGCGGCCTCGGTGCGCGTTGCGGCAGCGTCCGGACCGGCGGTGAAACTATCGCCGTCGGCGAGCGGCAAAAAATTCTGCACGGGCCGCTCGAGGATGCGCAGCCCGTGTTCGGCGAGGCGCAGTTCGCGACTCACCATCGGGTCGAGCAGGCTCACGGTGTAACTGGCGCTCGAGTTGCGAAAGCCGGGGACGAATTCTTCGGTGACCGCAGCGCCGCCGACGAGGTTGCGCCGCTCGAGCAGCCGCACGCGTAGCCCGGCGCGCGCGAGGTAGCAGGCACAAACCAGGCCGTTGTGGCCGGCACCGACCACGATCACGTCGGCATCCGGGGAGGGGGGCTTGAAACTGGATGTAACCACAGGTACTGTACGAATCAACAGAGGTGCCACATGTCCGACTTAACTCCCCGCCAAACCGAAGTCCTGCGTCTCATCCAGCG
>RGUL01000076.1 GCA_010027845.1 Gammaproteobacteria bacterium | reverse complement strand
AAGGCGGGGCATCCCTTCGCCGTCGACGCTGGCGGCGGTGACGTCACGGTGGCCTTCACCTCGGCCCGGGCCGGTCGGGCGGCGAACAGCGACATCAGAGTTAGCGCCGAAATGGCCGAAACGAGATAAATCCTGTTCATGTCTGCACTCCTCCGTGAGTGGAATTCAATTTTGGATCCTACTCCCACTCAATCGTCGCCGGCGGCTTGCCGCTGATGTCGTAGACGACGCGGCTCACGCCCTTCACCTCGTTGACGATGCGGCGCGAGCAGACGTCCAGCAGTTCATAGGGCAAGTGCGCCCAGTGAGCCGTCATAAAATCGACGGTCTCGACGGCGCGTAGCGCGATCACGGGCGCATGGCGACGACCGTCGCCGGTGACGCCGACACTTTTGACGGGCAGGAACACGGCGAATGCTTGGCTGGTCTTGTCGTACCAACCGGCCTTGCGCAATTCTTCGATGAAGATGTGATCGGCGTGTCGCAAGGTGTCGGCCGCGTCGAATGTCACAGCACCTAAAATTCGCACGCCGAGCCCCGGACCCGGGAACGGATGACGGTGCACCATCTCGGCGGGCAAGCCGAGCTCTAGCCCGATGCGCCGCACTTCGTCCTTGAACAACTCGCGCAGCGGCTCGACGAGCTTGAGCGTCATGTGCGCCGGCAAGCCGCCGACGTTGTGGTGACTTTTGATGACGTGCGCCTTGCCGGTCTTGCTACCGGCCGACTCGATCACGTCGGGATAGATGGTGCCTTGGGCCAAAAACTCGACGCGGTCGGCAACGCCCTCGCCCGCGAGCTTTTGCGACTCTTCGTCGAACACTTCGACGAACAGGCGGCCGATGATCTTGCGCTTGGCTTCGGGGTCTTCGACACCGGCGAGCGCACCGAAGAAACGCTCGGCGGCATCGACGCGGATCACCCGCACACCGAGATTGCGCGCGAAGATGTCCATCACGGCATCGCCCTCGCCGAGACGCAACAAACCGTGATCGACGAACACGCAGACGAGCCGATCGCCGATGGCGCGGTGCAGTAACGCTGCAACCACCGAGGAATCGACGCCGCCCGACAAACCGAGCAGCACACGACCGTTGCCGACCTGCGCACGCACGCGCGCGATCGCATCGTCGATGATGTTGCCGGGGTTCCAACTCGAGCCGCAGCCACAGATCTCGTGCAGGAAACGCGCATACAGGCGCGCGCCTTGGGTCGTGTGGGTGACTTCGGGATGGAATTGCAGCGCATAAAAACGCCGCGCTTCGTCGGCCATGCCGCCGATGGGCAAATCCGGCGTCGAGGCAATGGCGACGAACCCAGGCGGCAAGTCGACGACCCGGTCGCCGTGGCTCATCCAAACGTCGAGCAAGCCATGCCCTTCGGCGTTGACGCGATCTTCGATGCCGCGCAGCAAGGCCGAGTGATTGCGGGCTCGCACTTCGGCGTAGCCGAATTCGTGCACGGCACCGGGCTCGACGCGACCGCCGAGTTGCGCGGCCATGGTCTGCATGCCGTAACAAATTCCGAGCACGGGCACGCCGAGCTCGAACACCGCTGCCGGCGCCGCGGGCGCATTTTTTTGAGTGACCGACTCGGGGCCGCCGGAAAGAATCACGCCTTTGGGCGCGAATGCGCGCACGTCGGTGTCGCTCGCGTCCCAAGGATGGATCTCGCAATAGACACCGAGCTCGCGCACACGGCGCGCGATGAGTTGCGTGTATTGCGAACCGAAATCGAGGATCAGGATCCGGTCGGCGTGGATGTCGCGCGCGTGCTGGCTCATCACGTGACGCGGTAGTTCGGCGCTTCCTTGGTGATGGTCACGTCGTGCACGTGTGACTCGCGCACGCCCGCCGTGGTGATGCGCACGAACTTCGGACGGGTACGCATTTGGTCGATGTCTTGACTACCGGTGTAGCCCATCGCGGCGCGCAAACCACCGGCGAGCTGGTGCAGGATCGCGATCACGCTGCCTTTGTACGGCACGCGACCTTCGATGCCTTCGGGCACGAGTTTTTCGAGTTCGGTGGTGGTGTCTTGGAAATAGCGGTCGCTGGAGCCGTGACGCTCAGCCATCGCGCCGAGCGAGCCCATGCCGCGATAACTTTTGTACGACGCACCGGCGAAGAGTTCGACTTCACCGGGTGACTCTTCGGTGCCGGCGAACAGACCGCCGATCATCACCGCATGCGCGCCGGCCGCGAGCGCTTTGGCGATGTCGCCCGAATAACGGATGCCGCCATCGGCGATCAACGGCACGTCGGTATCGGCGAGCGCCGCAGCGACGTTCGAGACCGCGGAAATTTGCGGCACGCCGACGCCGGCGACGATGCGCGTGGTGCAGATCGAACCCGGGCCGATGCCGACCTTCACGCCGTCGACGCCGCATTTGACGAGATCGCGCGCGGCCTCGGCGGTGACGATGTTGCCGGCGATGACTTGCAGTTGTGGCCACTTCGCCTTCACACGCTCGACCATTTGCATGACGCCACGCGAGTGACCGTGCGAGGTGTCGACCACCACCACGTCGACGCCTGCTTCGCGCAACGCGGCGACGCGATCGAGGGTGTCGGGCGAAGTGCCGACGGCCGCGCCGACGCGCAGGCGACCGCTCTCGTCTTTGCAAGCGCGGGGCCGTTCGGTCGCCTTCTGGATATCTTTGACGGTCACTAGACCCTTGAGCTCGAAGTGATCGCCGACCACCAAAACTTTTTCGATGCGGTGTTTGTGGAACAGCGCGAGCACTTCCTCGCGCGGCGCGTTCTCACGCACGGTGACGAGCCGCGCTTGCGGCGTCATCACCGACGAGACCGGTGCATCGAGGTGGGTTTCGAATCGTAGGTCGCGGCTCGTGACGATACCGACGACGGTGTGACCTTTGACGACCGGCATACCGGAGATGCCGCGCGCCTTGGTGAGTTCGAGGACTTCGCGGATGGTGACGTCGGGCGTGACGGTGATCGGATCGACCACGACACCGCTTTCGAATTTTTTGACTCGCGCAACTTCGCGCGCCTGCGCCTCGACGGTCATGCTCTTGTGGATGATGCCGATGCCACCCTCTTGCGCGATCGCGATCGCGAGCCGCGCCTCGGTGACCGTGTCCATCGCTGCCGAGACGACCGGCAGGTTGAGGCGGATGCGGCGCGTCAGCCGCGTCGAGAGATCGACTTCGCGAGGTAACACCTCGGAGTACGCCGGGACCAAAAGCACGTCGTCGAAGGTGAGTGCTTCTTCGAGGATACGCATGTGGGAGAGCCGTCCAGAAGTATTCGGACGGCGCATTCTACGCAGGCGCGGAAAGACGGTAAACTTTCGCCCTCTTTTGCCGCACCAGGGACCGCCGTGCCCCTACGCCCCAGCTCGTCAGGCGACCGCGACGTCTACACGGTCGGCCGTCTCAATCGCGAAGTCCGCCAGTTGCTCGAACACGGCATGCCGGTGATCTGGATCGAAGCCGAATTATCGAACTTTTCGCGGCCCGCCTCGGGCCACTGGTATTTCTCGCTCAAGGATCGCGACGCACAAGTGCGGTGTGCGATGTTCAAGGCACGCAACGCGGTACTGCGCTTCACGCCGACGGACGGTCAATTGGTGCTCGCGCGCGGCCGCGTCGGCGTCTACGAGGCCCGCGGCGAATATCAACTGATCGTCGAGCACCTCGAGGACGCGGGAATCGGCGCACTGCGACGCGACTTCGATCGGCTACGCGCCAAACTCGAAGCCGAAGGCTTGTTCGCCGCCGCGAGCAAGCGCTCGTTGCCGGCGGTGCCGCGCCGAATCGGCGTGATCACCTCACCGACCGGTGCCGCGATCCGCGATATTTTGAACGTGCTCGGGCGACGTTTTCCCGCCGCCGACGTGGTGATCTATCCGACCGCCGTGCAAGGCAAGGCCGCAGTGCCCGAGTTGCGCGCAGCGATCGCGAGCGCGAGCACTCGGGCCGAGTGCGACGTGCTCATCGTCGCGCGTGGTGGCGGCTCGCTCGAAGATCTTTGGGCCTTCAACGATGAAGGCGTGGCGCGTGCGCTGCGTGCGACGCCGATGCCGGTGGTGACCGGCATCGGTCACGAGATCGATTTTACGATCGCCGACTTCGTCGCCGACTTGCGCGCGCCGACACCCTCGGGTGCCGCGGAACTCGTGGTGCCCGATGCCGGTGTTTGGCGCGCGGCGCTGGACAAATTCGCGGCACGCTTCGTACGTGCCGTGACGCTCGTGCGTCGCCGCGACGGTGCCGCGGTCGACAACCTCGCCAAACGTCTGCAACAAGCGGACCCGGCGCTACGCATGCAGCAAGCTGCGCAACGTCTCGACGAACTCGAGCAACGTCTCGTCGGCGGCTGGCGGTTCCTCGCCGCGCAGGCTCGCGCGGGTCTGCAGGATCTCGCCGAACGACTCGCGCACTGCACGCCGGAACTGCAACTCGAGCGTCTCGTGCAGCGCCATGCCTTACTCGGCGTGCGCCTAGAACGGGCGGCGACTCAAAGATTACAGGACGACGCCAACCGACTCGCGCTCGCGCGACGTGGACTGCATGCGGTGAGCCCGCTCGCAACGCTCGATCGCGGTTTCGCGATCGTCACGCGAGAAGCCGATCGAAAATTATTACGCGACGCGAACGAGGTGCAACCGAACGACGTCGTACGGGCACGACTCGGACGCGGCGAATTACGCGCCCGCGTGCTGGCCGTCAGCGGCACCGCGGTCGCTGCCGCGGCTGCCATCGAAGGAGAGCCAAAAGAATGATGCTGCGGTGCTGGTGGATATCTTTGATCGGCGTTTGCTTGATGACCGGCGCGGCGACGGGCAGCGCCGCGCCGCGTGCGATGCCGCAATCGAGCTCGGTGCCGGGCGGCGTCGCACTGCTCGAACTGCCCGTCGTGCCCGGGCACGAGGGTCCGGATGCGTCGGCGCCGGAAGTCAGCTTCGAAGGGCAAAAAGTCATGGTGATTCGGCGCGACCACGGCTGGACGGCCGTGGTCGGCATTCCGCTCGCGCGCTCGCCGGGGCCTGCGGCGATCGAAATCCATGCAGGCAAAACCGTGCTGCGCCGCGGCTTCACGATCAACGGCAAACAATACGTCACCCAAAAATTGAAAGTGGCGCCGAGTCAGGTCGACCTCGCGCCCGCCGACCTCGCGCGCGTCGAACGCGAGCAGCCGGTGATACGTGCGGCGGTCGGCACGTTCAGCGATTCACAACCCGATACGCTGCAACTCGCCTCGCCGGTACCGGGCACGCGGTCGAGTTCGTTCGGCTCGCGACGCGTGTTCAACGGACAGCCGCGTAATCCGCACTCGGGCATGGACATCGCCGCACCCACCGGCACGGCCATCGTCGCGCCCGCGCCGGGCACGGTCATCGAGACCGGTGATTATTTCTTTAACGGCAAGTCGGTGTTCATCGATCACGGCATGGGCTTCGTGACGATGTATTGTCATCTGAGCGCGATCGACGTCGCCAAAGGCACGACGGTCAAAACGGGTGATCCGATCGGCAAGGTCGGTGCGACGGGACGCGTCACGGGCCCGCATCTGCATTGGGGCGTCGCGCTCAATCGCGCGTTCGTCGACCCCGCCCTTTTTCTCGCTCAACCTTAGGCCGTCCGCGTAGTCGCACGTACGGATTCGAGTCGGTGCGATATTCGACCGCGACGGGCGATGCAAACAAATCAAACTCTCGGCGAAACACGTTCGCGAGATAGCGCGTGTAAGCCTCGGGGACGTGCACGGTTTGGTTGCCGTGCACGATGATGCGCGGCGGATTGCGCCCGCCCTGGTGCGCATAACGTAATTTGATGCGTCGCCCGCGCACCAACGGTGGCTGGTGCTGCACGATGGCACGCTCAAGTGCCTTGGTGAGTTTCGGCGTCGGAATTTCCGTCATCGCCGCGTCGTACGCACGGATGGTTGCTGCTACCAACTCGCCGACGCCGGTGCCGTGTCGCGCCGAGATGAAATGTACCGGTGCATAGGGCACGAAATCGAGTTTGAGTTCGAGCAAGCGACGAATTTCGTCGCGCTGCTCCGTCGGAATACCGTCCCATTTGTTCACGGCGATCAGCAATGCACGACCACGCTGCAAAGCGAGACCGAGCACGCTCGCGTCTTGTTCGCCGATTACGTCGTGCGCATCGGCTACGAAGATGACGACGTGCGCCGTGTCAATCGCTTGCAAGGTGCGTGCGACGCTCGCACGCTCGATCGCATCCTCGACTTTGCCGCGTCGGCGTACGCCGGCGGTGTCGATGAGCGTGAACTCGCGCTCGTCGCGGGCGAACGGCACGAAGATCGAATCTCGCGTGGTGCCGGGCATATCGCTCGCGATCACACGCTCCTCACCGATGAGGCGATTGACGAGCGTCGATTTGCCGACGTTCGGGCGACCGATCACGGCGATTCGTATGCGTCCGTCTTCCGCAGTGTTGGCCGCGACGTCTTCGGCGGCAAACGGCTCTAACGCCGTTTCCATGAGTTCGCGACATCCTTCGCCGTGCGCCGATGCGATGGCGATCGGATCGCCGAAACCGAGCGAGTGGAAATCGGCTGCTGCCGTGGCGGGATCAAAACCTTCGGCTTTGTTGACGGCGAGCACGACGCGCTTGCCCGAACGACGCAATTCGCGCGCGACGAAGTGATCTTGCGGTGTGAGCCCCGCACGCGCATCGGTGATGAACACCAATACGTCCGCTTCGGCCACCGCGCGCTCGGTTTGCACGCGCATCGGTGATTCGATGCCGTTGGGTTGCTCGACGAGACCGCCAGTGTCGACGACGACGTAGGGCACGGGGCCGAGTCGGCCATAACCGTACTGACGATCACGCGTGACGCCCGGCAAATCGGCGACGATCGCATCGCGCGTGCCGGTGAGGCGATTGAAGAGCGTGGACTTGCCGACGTTCGGTCGACCCACCAATACGACAACGGGCAGCATGGTGGGCGGCGGAGTCAGCGTTGCGGACGGAACGCGGACAGTCGCCCCTTCTCGTCCTGCATGACGACCACGTCGCCGACCACGAGCGGCGCTTGTCGCACGCGATCGCCGGCTTTGTCGCGCGCGACGAATTTCCCGTTGGTGGTATCGAGCCAGTGCACGACGCCTTCGAAATCGACCACGACGACGTAGGCACCGACCACGACCGGCGCCGACAAACCACGGTTGCGCAAGGCTTCTTGGCGCCACTCTTCGATACCGGTACGGCGCTTGAACGCGATCACGTCGCCATTCGCCGCAGCGACGTAGACGCGATCTTGATCGACGTCGACGCCGTTGTAACTCGACAGATCGCGCGACCACCAAGCTTGGCCGTTGTCCATCGACAGCATCGCGAGTCGGCCTTGGAAGCCGGCGACGAATATATCGGTGCCGGAGATCTTCAAAGGTGAGTCGATGTCGACCAAGCGCTCGAGCTCGGTACGACCGCGAGCAGGTGCGACCAGCGCGTCCCACACGGTTTCACCATTACCGGTTTGCACGGCGAGCACGCGCCCATTGTCGAAACCGCAAAACACGGTGTTACCCGAAACGACCGGCGTCGCCGCGCCGCGCAACGTGAGCTTCGGGATCTGCTGATCTTCACGCCAGATTTCTTTGCCGTCGGCGAGCGCAAGACCGATCAGGCGGCCACCGACGGTGCGCACGATGACGGCATCGGTCGCCACCGCAGGCGCCGACAACACTTCACCGCCGACGAAGGTCGTCCATTTCGTCGTGCCGTTACCTTGATCGAGCGCAACCACTTCGCCATCGGCGGTGCCAACGACGACGAGACCGTGCCCGACGCCCGGGCCGCCGGCGATCGGCTTACGCGTTTTCGCCGACCAAAGATCTTTGCCGTTCGTCGCCTTGAGTGCGACGACGTCGCCACCGTGACCGGCAGCATAGACGACGTCACCTTCGGTCGCAGGCGCGAGACCGAACCGCAACACGGGCTCGGCGCCACCGAGCGAGGTGCTCCACAACTTCGCGACTTTGATCGACGCTTTGACGTCGACGAGCTTGGCGGGCGGATCGATGGATTTGTCTTTCGAACCCTCCAAGTCGGCGATCTTCAGTTCGAGACCCGCCAGATCGACAGTTTGCGAACCGCCGATCGCTTGCGTGTCGCGCGCTTTGCGGAACTCGGCGAGCGCACCAGCTTTGTCGCCTTTAGCGAACAAGGCATCACCGCGCGCCTCGGCATAGCGTGCCGCGAAGGCGCCCGGCTCGGCGATCGTCAAAGTTTTCAAAGCTTCGTCGGGCTTCCCCAAAGAAATCTGCACGCGCGCCAAGCGCTGGCGCGCGAGCAACTTGAGTTGCGCATCTTTGCTCGAGTCCATCACCCGTGACAGACGCGTCGCGGCCTGATCGAGTAGGCCGTTTTCGACGAGCGAGCGAGCCGCCACGAGATCGACTTGGTCGGCGTAACCCGACGATGAGTATTCGGCGCGCAGCGCATCGACTTTTTTGAGTGCGCCGTCGCGATCACCTTTGTTGAGCGTGTCGAGCACGACTTGATAGGCGACGCTCGCCTCTTGCGCGCGACGTTCGACGCGCGCTTCCCACCAGCGCCAGCCGGCGAGCGCGGCGAGGCCGAGCACGACACCGGCGAGCAACCACGGGCCATTCTCGCGCAACCATTTTTTGACGCGCTCCCACTGTTCCTGCTCGTTGTAATACTCGTCGCTCACCTTGCGTTCTCCTCGAACCAGTTTGCTACGGCCGACCCGGCCGCAGCGAGTGAAATTTCAGTCGCCGATGCCGCTTCGTCGCGCAGCGGCTTCAATTGCACGATGCCACGTGCGAGTTCGTCCTCACCGAGCACCAGCGCAAGCGCTGCGCCACTGCGATCGGCGCGCCGGAACTGCGCTTTGAAGTTACCGCCGCCGAGGTTGACCTCGATTCGTCGACCGGGCATCGCAGCGCGCACCGTGTTCGAGTGGATCACCGATGCGTTGGGCGCCCAAGATGCCGTGTG
>RGUL01000075.1 GCA_010027845.1 Gammaproteobacteria bacterium | reverse complement strand
CGTCAACGCGCATTCGGTACCAGCCCATGACCGGTTTGGTGCTACTGGCGCAATTCCAAAAAAATCTTGTTATCGTTCGAATCAGGAAATTACTCGTTTCATAGGTTGGGAAAAGTCCAAAAATAGCTCGTGGCACAAGCCGGAATTGAATTATCGTGCCGGGAATTGCCATTCGGCATTATGCGGAGGGACCGGATATTTAATTGGGATATCATTCCCGTATGAACTCCGCCGAGCCGAGCGTCCCCGAGGTCATCCCGTTCTACGACGAGTCGACCTTCACCTTCACCTATTTAGTGATCGACCCGTCCTCGGGCCGCGCCGCGATCATCGACCCGGTGCTCGATTACGACCCGGCGTCGCGGCGCATCGGCACCCACTCCGCCGAACGCGTGCTCGGCGCCGTTGCCGAGCGGGGACTCGCCGTGGACTGGATCCTCGAGACACACGCGCACGCAGATCATCTGACCGCCGCAGAATTTCTCAAACTGCGATTGGCGGGTGCACCACGGGTCGGTATCGGCGCAGGTATCCAGCAAGTGCAGACGACATTCAAAGAAAAACTGTCACTCGAGCCTGACTTCCCCACTGACGGTCGGCAGTTCGACCGACTGTTTCAGAAAGGCGATAGCGTTTCTTTGGGTGCACTCACGATCGCGGTGTTGGATACGCCGGGTCATACGCCGGACAGCGTCAGTTACCTCGTCGGCGATGCCGTATTCGTCGGCGATACGCTGTTTGCACCCTACTACGGTACGGCACGCTGTGACTTTCCGGGCGGTGATGCCCGACAGCTCTATGCGTCGATGCAAAAGTTGTTGGCTCTGCCCGCGACGACGCGAATCTTTCTTTGCCATGATTATCCGCCCGAGGGTCATGCTCCCCAATACGAATCGAACCCACGCGCCCAGCGTGAGCAGAACATCCATCTAAAAGACGGTATCGACGAGGCATCTTTCGTGGCGATGCGCCGCGCGCGAGATGCCACGCTGAAGGCGCCTCGATTGCTCGAGGCTTCGCTGCGCGTCAACGTACGGGCGGGGCGTCTTGAGGACCCGCACGTCACCGAGGAAACCCTGTCATGACGATCGACTGGATTGCGTTTACACCGTGGAGCTCGCTGGTCGGCGGCATCTTGCTCGGTCTCGCCTCGGCACTCTTCATCATCGTCAACGGAAGGATTCTCGGGATCAGCGGCATCGTCGGCGGGCTGCTGCGCCCACGCACCGGAGATGTTGGCTGGAGAGTCGCATTCTTGCTCGGTCTTCTGGCCGCACCCGTTCTGTTCGGGCTCGTGGCAAACGTGCCTTCACCGCGGATCGATGCGGAGTGGGGGACGGTGATTTTGGCTGGTCTACTCGTCGGAGTTGGTACTCGTTATGGCTCGGGTTGCACCAGCGGTCATGGTGTTTGCGGCCTCTCGCGTCTATCGCCACGTTCGCTCGTGGCGACGCTCTCCTTCATGGGCGCCGGCTTCCTCATCGTCTACGGCGTGCGTCATCTATGAGTCAGCGCCTCACCGAATTTCTAATCGGGCTGCTCTTCGGCGTGGGACTGCTGCTGTCGGGTATGACCGATCCCGGCAAAGTGATCGGCTTTCTCGACTTGGCAGGAAACTGGGATCCCTCGCTCGCCTTGGTGATGGGCGGCGCGATTCTGGTCGGCATCTTCGCGTTTGCATTCGCCAAGCGGCGCACGACGGATTTCTTTGGCGGTGCGATCCGATGGCCGACCTCGAGCGCGATCGATCGACGCCTCGTCATCGGCTCTGTGGTATTCGGTGCCGGATGGGGGTTGGCCGGATTTTGTCCTGGTCCGGCGCTCGTGTCGTTGGGCGCTGGCGTGCCTCAGGCGATCGCCTTCGTCGGAGCCATGCTTGCTGGCATGGCGATTTTCGAGTTTCTCGAGCGTCGGCGATAGTCGTTACGTTACGCGCTCAGTCGGACAACAAGTGACCGGATGGTCGACTGTCTCGTCACTCTGAATCGGGCTCCCGGCTGGTAGCGGACGACGGAGGTCGTGCGGGCAATCTAGCCGCCGGTCCGGCAGGGCTGCCGCAGACGTCGACGCTGCGGCGATGCGTGAACCAGCATGATTGGATAGCGACACCAACGGAGCTATGGCGTTGGATCTCTGGTTTCGGACCGGCGATGCCGGTCTCCCTGACGATAATCGTGGGTGGTGCGATCGCCCTTGTGAGGGCGGGTCACTCCGACCGAATGGTCGCCGCGATGAAGTGACTCGGGTGGCAACGGACGGGTCTGCATTCGGTCGATCAACTTCAACAGGGGGGACGACTCTAACTACGATGCCGAACGCGACCCGCCCGCCACCGTGGGAGCAGAATACCTGGGGCGTATTAGTACGCGACTGACCAGTCGGCAGGGGTCGATGCCATTCGGTTATCGCGCGGGTTATCGCTCGAGTATTCGCACTGCTGTGTAACGGAAGATATCAATATGATTTTCGACCTCAAGACTTTTGTGCCTGCTAAAGACTTCGACGGCTCAAGGCGCTTTTACAAAGATTTGGGTTTTACCGAGAATTTTGTCGGCGCAGACGTCGCAGAATTTCAAATCGGCGACTATCGATTTTTGTTGCAGAATTATCATGTCGCGGACGAGCGCTATCCGAATATCATGCGCAAAGCGCCGCAACAGCAAGCGTGGGGTCTTCGAGTGATGTTTATCTCGGATCCCAGCGGAGTGCTCTGGCACATCGCGGACCGAAGATCGTGATTGACGTCAATTCTGACGAAAGCAAATTGGCCGACAGAAATCGCGAAACCCCAATAAGAGAAAATGGCGGCCGGAGTCGGAATCGAACCAACGCCACGCGGATTTTCAGAGTTTCGTCGACTAGAAATCCTTACGCGATTCAATCACCTATAGCACCAAAGATCGGGTGCGATACAGGTGTGACAAGCGCCAATATTTTATTTTGAAGGGGTCAGCAGGAGGGCCTCGAGGCTCGATTTAGGTCGCGATATCGTTTAAACAACAACAAAAGACCCCGGGGGCGGACTCTTATTCGTTGCGCTGCTTAATTTCGGGGTAATGTCGGCCAGCGCTCGACCTGTTATATTCAGCCGATGAACAAAGAAATCCATCGAGTTTTAGTTTCGTTCGTAGTGGTGTGGGTCTTGTGGTCATCCGTGGGGTCGGCTCGAGCTGCGGCCTTGGAACTCGGGCCCGCCGAAAGCAAATTGCAACTGTCGCAAGTGGCGGCGCTGCTCGTCGGGCGTTATGACAACGAACCACAGCGCTATTATTTGAAAGGAATGAAGCGCGGCGCGACGGCACCGGCGAGACTTCACGTGCTCATCCAACCGGTGGCCGAAAAGCCGCTGACCTTCACGCTAGAGGAGCGGGATGGCAGCGAGCACGACGAAGTTTCGCGACAGGGAAAGCTTACGCTGGAAGCCGACGCTGCGACCCGTCAAGTCTTGATGAAACTTGATGCTGGTGCTCTGCAATGTGTCTGGGGCTGGAGCCGTCGCAATACCGTGTGGATGGCGACGCCGGTCGGTGCCTGCCGCGGCTTCACTGATCGCGGCATCGCCGGCAAAACATTATGGTTGGGCGCCGACGAATTCTGGTTGGAGTCACCCAAAGAATCCGTGCTCACAGAACTCGGCCGCGCTCACAATTACGAGTGCTACATCGCGTTGCAGCCGCATGACGCAAAGCCGCAGATTTTCACGGGTCTGCATTTGCACGATCGCGGTGGAACGTTAGAGGTAAAAACCGACGAGACGCCGGCGCGAACGCTGACCCTGTCTCTGCGACGCGGAATGTGGCCTTCGAACTCGGGTAACAATCTTGTCGAATTGCTGAGCCTCTATTTGCACGAACCGGGCAACCCCGCGATTCTCGGTTCGGGATGGGCGACGCCGGAGGCGACTCGCGTCGGCTTTGGCACCGAAGAAGAAGGCGTGGCCAATGGGAAGACCGCGAACGCCCGCTGCAAGCGTATCGATTGACCAGCATCTACGCCGAAAACTTTTGCAGGACGGTGCGAGCGCCGGTAGCCTTGTTAGTTCGCTGAGTACTTAAGCGTTCAGTCATTTCGCTGCGCTTAATAGCGACAAACCCGTCATCACTTCGATTTGTTCCATCGGGACTCGAAACGCCTCGATTTCCGTCGTTGCTGGGGCAATGTTGGGATAAACAAAGGCGATCACTTCACGCCGAAAAGGGTCAAAGATCACCTTGAAAAACGCGTAGGGGATCTGAACTTGATTAGTGCCAATCGTGGCGTCGCGCGCTTGGAAGATCGGCCCGGTGATCACGAGTAGTTCGTTTCGCTGCAAGACCCAAGAGCGTACGGTGTCCTCTAACTTGGACCATGCACCGCGGTTGAGCGATGGATCTTGCGGGGCGATATTGGAGAGATAAAAACTCTCCGACATCGCTTGGTTACTCCAGGTGAAATCGGCCGCGGGAGCCATGTGACCACGGTCGAAACCTGAGCCAACGTAATCGGCGAGCTCCGCGCGCCGGCCCGGCGCTAAGTCGGGATCGGCTCTGAAGTTATCGGTGCGCAGCACGCCGCCGTTCAAGGAACTGATCCCCAGCCGCTCGATGACCCACGCGGGTGTTCGACTCGACGGGTTGTGGCCGACCGCCATGCCCGTGCGACAGAGAAAATCAACGTTACCGGACGGGGCGCCGAATTCGAGAAAGGGCGGGCAAACATAACCCTTTGAAAATTGTGCGGGCCGGATCTTCAGGACGATCGAAGTAAAGGCGGGGCCGGTGACGGTCGGAGAGTTGTTGGTGGTCGTCGTGGCGACCGACTGACTGCCACCGGATCCGGAACAACTCACCAGCAGCAGCGCGATGAGCCAAGAGCTCAAACGAAGCGATGACTGCAATCTCATGACGGCTATATAAGGGATAGTACGAGTCTCTATCCCATCTTAGCCTTAATCTGCCGAGCGGTAATCTGACTTAGAAGAGTCGGAAACCTTGACGATGCGGTAACGGAGCCAGCCGTTAATCGATCCCCCCCCCCGGTAGCGGGATTACGCCGGCATTTAAATTCGCGACGCTAGTTTCAATAGTCGGCTACTTTCTTGCTTGTGGCATGGCATGCTTGAACGGTGAAGTTCGTCACCGGTATTTTTGATCATCGTGCTGTCAAGGCAACCGCGCTCGCCTTGGCGATCATGGTGGCATCGTTTATCGCAGGCTATGCCTGGTTAAACCTCAGCATGCTGCAATTGCATGACCGCGAGATGTTCGGCGGCATCCTGCGAGAGGCCTCGATCCGCGATCATTTCGATCGCACGGCGGGGCGCGATGAGTTTCTCCGTTCACTAAGTTTTCAGCGGGACCCGACGGTCACTCGGCAGGCCGAGGCGCCACCGAGCGGACTCCTGCAGGCGAGCCGCTATCGGGCGATCTTCGCACCGGACGGCAAGACCATCATTGGAGACCCGACAAAGATTCCCGGCATCCGATCGATTCTCGAGTCACCTGGACAGCAATTACGCTTCCCACTGGAGAGCGGCGTCACGGTCTACGTCGTTTCGATGCGGCTCTCCGACGGCTCGGTGATGGTGATCAGCCAAGAGGACCTCAGTCGCCACGAGATTGCTCGCGGCCTCGGACGCGCGGCGCTCCTCGGTATCCTGATGGTGTTGCTGGTCGGCGTCATTACCATAATGGCGCTCAACCGATTCGTTCTTGATCACGTACGCAATCTCAGCGACACCGCAAAGCAGATTTTGCGCGGACAGATGACGGCGCGCGTACCGACTCTCCCGCAAAGACTCGACGCGATGGGTACGCTCACCGCGACCTTCAACGAAATGCTCGATCAAAACGAAGCCCTGGTGAGCGGGATGCGCACGGTTACGGAAAGTCTGGCGCATGATTTGCGAGCACCTTTGATGCGCGCGCGACGCTCGATCGAGGCGGCGCGCAACACCGAGGATGCAACGGCCCGCGCGAATCTTCACGATGAAGCGGATGCAGAGGTCGAGCGCGCGTTGCAGACCTTTAATTCGCTCGTCGATCTCGCGCGTGCGGAAGCGGGTCTTTCGCGCGATGCCATGGAGTCGTTCGATCTGGGCGTGCTTGCGACGGATCTTACCGAACTTTTCGAGCCGCTCGCCGAGGAGCGTGGACAGCGGATCGAATGTTCCGTCTCAACAGTCACGGTGATCGGGCATGAACAGATTCTTAAGCAGGCGATCGGTAATCTGATCGAAAACGCGATCAAATACTCACCTTCGGGCAGCGAGCTCAAGGTAGCGGTTCGTGACCAGAGCGTCGATGCCGGCCCAGAGATCATCGTCCAGGATCGTGGGCCTGGAATTCCACAAAATGCTCGAGAGCAAGCGGTCCGACCCTTCGTGCGTCTTGAAAATCCCTCCCGGCAACCCGGCTCTGGGATGGGTCTTGCGATCGCGGCGGCGGTTGCGCGGCTGCATCATGGACGGTTGGTGCTTGAGAGCGCCGACCCAGGCCTCCGAGTGAGATTACAGTTTGGTCGTCTCAAGCCCGCGTAGTAACGAGTCGGTTGTAAAAAATATTTTAAATAACATCGATGACCGCTTATCTCTGTCGACGCCACTGATGGTCAATTTTCAATTCCGACGAAATCAAATTGCCAGACAGAAAACGTGTATCACGAAAAAGCGCGAGTGATGTGATGATTCGCAGTCAGCCGAACCGGCGGAACTTCTCTCAAAAACAAGGAGAGGAGGTGGTGGCCGGCGTCGGAATCGAACCAACGACACGCGGATTTTCAGAGTTTCGTCGACTAAAAATCCTTCCATAATCCAAACACCTATAGAACCAAAAATCCGGTGCGACACAGGTGCGACTGATACGCCGCCGTGTATGGTTCAACAGATTTTTTAACTTTACTTGGTCTGCCGGCAAGTTCAGATCGTGCATGCGGCGATGGCAGTTCGGGCAACGGGCTACGGTGTTGTCGACCGTATCCTCGCCGACTTGCGACGGCCATACGATATGGTGGGTTTCCTTGTGCGGCTCGCCGTTGCCACTGGCAAACGGCGCCGGTGCCGTGCCCAACTCGCACACACCGTTGGCACGGCGCTTGACGTACTCAGCAACGCGGGGAACCCGCGCAAACCTCTTTAGTCGTCGCAGGGCAAGACGGGGTAGTTGGACGCGCCCGCGCCTGCCAGCGACTTAGCCCCTGCTTGTCGGTAGCGCCGCATGAACAGCAGTTTTCGATCAACAGGTCTTGATCCCTCACCGCAATGATTCCGCGATGTAGTTCTATCGCCCCGGTAGCAGCCAACCTACCCAAGGACTCGGTCACCGACTCTCTTCGAAGAGACAGGTACCCAGCGATAAATTCATGCGTCACTGTTATCGATTTCAAGGGGCTGCGCACATAGACAGAACCGAGCCACCGAGCGATTCGTTTATCCGCTGAGTGGCGCGAGGCGCAGTGCGGTACCATCGATAAGGCTTCGATAAAAAATCTGAGGTATTCGTTTAGCGTCTCACGCGCCTCGCTGACCTCTAAATAGAGATCCACTGTCGATGATGGCACCGCCAAAGCGTGCCCCTGCTGCACCGTTTTAAATTTATAGGCCTTCTGCGCATCAGAGAAAAGTGGCGCCATACCCGCAGAGCCATCGAATCCAGCGATAGCAACACCGGGCAAGAAGCCATCTTGCATCGTCCCAAGAACGGCAATGACCGCCGTGGTCGGAAAAATTACAAAATTCGTTGTTTTCAGTGAATCGAATGGGTCTTTTCCCGTCTCAAGGAAAATCTCGGGTGACAACGAAGCGGAGTCGAGCCCGTTAGCCCTCAGAAGAGCGTCGAGTAAATAATTTTTGCACGTCGGCGTAGCTCTGGGTGGATGACTCGGAGTCTGCTGACGTACCGAATCGATGGTTTTCTCTTCGGTACTCGCCATTAAAACTCCTATGAACTCTAAGAAATTGTGTATCGGCGATCTACCGTGAACATTCAGGGTTTAACACCGTTAAAAACCGCACGGTGAGAGTAACTCATTCGGGGTAAACCATACGGAAAATGTGTGGTCGTCGGCCGTCAACGGACGTCATACCGAGATACGCCCACTTGGTTAACGATGCACCTCCCCCGACGAACAAGTTCTGGGTATACGAGTTGGTACCGATCCCGAAAAACCTCGACAAATCTCTCGCTTTGCGACTGGGGGCAGCAATTCTGGCGCGGCGCAAGACCTTGGGACTGACGCAAGCCGGATTGGCCGAAAAGATCGAGGTATCTACCGAGACCATCGCACGATTTGAGCGCGCGACTTATCTGCCGTCATTGATGACGCTCGGCGCTCTCGCGGAGGCTCTCAATTGCGAACTATCGGATCTGCTTCGATCGCCCATCCCCGGCCGTAAATCAGGTTCAACGCTCGAAGAAAAGTTGGTTTCGTGCCTTTCTGGGCTCCACACATTAGACACAGAGCACATCTACAGTCTGGTGCAACGTGAGTCGACTTTCTTGAGGAGACGAGCGCGATTGCGCAAGTAAGTGCTGAATTTTCGGCAGAGTTAGAAACTTACAGCAAGTCAGGCGGCTGACCTGCGGGAACTCGTCGCGCGAGTAGTCCATGTAAGCCTCTATAACGACGATGGACCTCGTCTAGGCTATCGTGAAACCCGCTCTATCACCCATTCACGAATGGCAGCGTCATCCCACGAGCCGTCGTAGGTGACATCAGGCTGATACGCCTCCATTGCCGCCCTCGGGTTGCCCCGTTGAACTTTTTGCGGGATCGTCATCCGGACGCGACCTGATGGAAGATTGACGCTCCGGACTTCCATGTACGGTCCATCGGCTCCGGTCGCAGCCCCGATCAATCGGACTCCCGGTATGAACAGTGCGGTGTCGAGGAAGTTGAGGCAGGACGACGCGCAGGTCCCATTTGAAAGCACGAAGACCTGTGCAGGAAAAAGCGGCATCGCACGGGCGCCGGAGCAGCAGGGATTCCGCGCTCTAAGAATAGCCGCGTAGGCGCCCGACGTCGGTCGAGTTCCAATTTCCGGTTGAGCACATATGGATAAAGACGCTGCGCGATCAACTCGTCCAATGTCCGTTCATCGCATCCAACCACGCGCGCTCCGAGCGGCGGCACGGTCGGATCGCTCTCGTCCCGGTACTTCACGACGACCTCTCCCGCCCGTGAGGCCACGATGAATCCGGGCCAAAGCCGAGATCCTGCCTTGCAAGAGAACGCCATTGCTCCGGCGTGTCCGAAACCGAGGGCGCCTGAGATGGCTCCGCAGCCTGAGCGCCAGCGGCCGCGCACAAACAATTTGCGAAGACCACAGCGAGTAGCACGAAGCAACGCATTCCAATCCCTCTCGCTGAAATCAATCAAGACACCAACTAAAGGCTCTTCGCCTGCCGAATAGCATTTTCTACAGTTTCCCTCTGATCGAGCCCGATGCGCAGCGTCCCGAGATCAGTCCGACGAAAGCCTGCTGACTTGCCTTTTAAGGTTTCCAAACTCTAAACGGAGTGCGCATTGATTGGCACTGACCCGTTGAAACTCGACTCGGGCCACCATATGGCCATCAACACTATCAAAAGTTGCTTGGGTGACGAGCAGCGACGCGACGTAAGTGTTTGAAAAATGGTAGTCGAAGTCGGAATCGAACCAACGACACGCGGATTTTCAGAGTTTCGTCGACTAAAAATCCTTCC